>CALCCV010000383.1 GCA_937900305.1 uncultured Pseudobdellovibrionaceae bacterium
TCATCCGCGAAAGGTGCATCATCACGATTGAGGCGTTTGCTAAAAACTCAATGACGAAATCACGATCCGAAACGGAGTCCAGACTGTTTTCGGAAACCTGGTGAAATCCCAATTCGGTTGCAGTTTGTGTGCGATCAATTGGAAAGCTTGTGCCCGCCAATGCGGCTGAACCCAACGGTGAGCTCAGGACCCTCGGGAGGCTCGCGATCAATCGATCATGATCGCGATCGAGCATCCAGAAATAGGCCATAAGGTGATGAGCCAAGCTCACAGGTTGGGCGTGTTGCAGATGCGTGGTGCCCGGCAAAAGAGTCTGCAGATTTTGCTCGGCCTGACTGACGAACTCAGTTTGCAATTCGCGCAAAGCTCCACACAGTTGGTCAATTCCCTCTTTCAAATAGAGTCTCAAGTCTGTTGCGACCTGGTCATTGCGACTGCGAGCCGTGTGCATGCGTTTCGCTGCTTCGCCAACGAGGATGAACAATCGCTCTTCAATCGCGCTATGAATGTCCTCGGCGTCTGGATTGAGTGTCCAATTGCCGCTCGCGAGTTCTCCATGAATTTGCTGAAGCCCACCGAGAATTTTTTCTGCGTCGGCATTTGAAAGGATCTGACATTTTCCCAACATTCGAACGTGTGCAATGGACGCCATCAAATCGACTCGCCAGAGCTTCGAGTCGATAGCGAGCGACGAGGTGAAACTTTTTACCAACTCGTGGGTGTCCTCGGTAAAACGTCCTCCCCAGAGATTTGCAGCACCTTTCGTTTCCGTCTTGGATTCAGTTTTAGATTCACCTTTTACCACATTAGTCATGAAGGATCCTTTCGCTGCGTCTGCAGCAGGTGGTGGAGCATGCGGGCTTGGAGGCCAAAGTTTTTGACGGCGCCAGTGCTTTCGCGTTGATCAAACGTTTTTGTATCAAACGAGGCCAGATCTTCAGAATACAGAGCCCATTTGGATTTTCGGCCAAGAACGGTGACGTTTCCCTTGTGCAACTTCAAAATCACTTCGCCTTCCACGCGTGTCTGGGTGCTATCGATGAAACTTTCCAGGTTCGTTTTGAGAGGATCCCACCACAAACCTTCGTAGGCCAGTCGACTCCACTCACTGTCGACCAGGGCTTTGAAGCGAATTTCGTCTCGAGTTAAAACCAAGTTTTCAAGAGCTCTGTGGGCTTTCAAGAAGACGGTCGCTGCGGGGCACTCATAGTTCTCACGGACCTTGAGGCCCATCATTCGATCTTCCATCAAGTCCAGTCGACCGATGCCATGCAATCCAGCCACTTCATTCATTTTCAGCACCATTTTGGTGGGGTCGATACTTTCCCCGTTCCATGCAACAGGAGCTCCATTTTCAAATTGGAGGTGAATTTTCAAACCTTGTTCGGGAGTTTGTTCGATTGACTTCGTCCACTGAAAGATCTCTTCGGGTGGGGCAAAGTCTGGCTCTTCAAGTCTTCCACCTTCAATGGATCGTCCCCACAGATTTTCATCAATAGACCAAATCTTGTTCAATGACTGCTGAATTGGCACTCCATTTTTTTGGGCGTATTCGATTTCCCAAGATCGAGTCATATTTTGTTCGCGCACGGGGGCGTGAATCAGCGCGCCCGGAATGAGAGTTCGCAAAGCAAATTCGATTCGATATTGATCGTTGCCTTTGCCGGTACAGCCATGGGCGAACGAGGTAATGCCAAGCTCTTTGGCTTTTTCGGCCGCAACCTTCGCAATGAGTGGGCGGGCGAGCGAGGTCGACATCGGATATCCTTGGTAGTCTCCGTTGGCTTTCAAAGCGCGCCAGCAGTGTTCAGTGACGAATTCATCTTTGGCATCGATGGTGTAGTGTTGCGTTTTGAGAATTTTTGCTTTCTCGGCGGCTTGTTCGATGTCACTGCGCTCTTGGCCAACATCCACGGTGACCGTGATCACTTCCTGATACTTGTAGTCTTCGCGCATGAGAGGGATGCAGACGGAAGTGTCAAGTCCGCCACTATAAACTAACAAAACCTTGTTCTTTTTTTCAGTCACGGGAGCCTCCTCTGTGTGCCGGTGTTGTTTGGGCCGGACGGGGTGTATGAATACTTATGCATATATTATGATATTTATGCAAATAAAAATTGACGCCGTGTCAGGTTGTGCATAAATATGACTCATGAAGAATAAATATGAATCTCAATTTAGCTCTGCTGCTGTCCACAATCCACTGGAGGTTTCGGTGGTAGGGGCGCGAGGATATGCCGGACTTGAGTTGGTGAAACTTTTGTTAGGACATCCTGACATTCAGGTGAAATCCGTGTTCGCTAGCGAAAATGTGGATTTGAGCGATGAACTTCGGGTTCTTGGAAAAAGGAACATTGGGCGTCTCGCGAGTGCAAAGAGTCTAGTGACTTTGCCTCACTCAGAGATTCTGACGGCTTCTGCAGATTTTGTTTTCTTGGCCACGCCAGCGGAAGTTTCTTTGGAGCTTGCACCCAAACTTTTGGCTTTGGGCAAGCGGGTGATTGACCTCAGCGGCGCTTTTCGTTTGAAAACTCATGGATATCCCGAGTGGTATGGATTTTCCCACGACCAGAGTCAGGTTTTGTCTCGAGCCGAGTATGGACTGCAACCTTGGAATGCCTCTGTCGGTTTGGAGACCCAGCTCGTGGCGAACCCGGGATGTTATGCAACCGCGATTTTGTTGGCGCTGCTGCCGTTGCTGAAAAGAGGTTGGATCAGCCCATCCTCCATCGTCATCGATGCCAAATCTGGGACGACGGGTGCGGGACGCAAAGCCAGTGAGGCCATGCAGTTTTCAGAAGTTAGCGAAAATTGCTGGCCCTACAAGGTGGGTCGTCATCAGCATTGGCCAGAGATCGTTGAAGCGGTGAAGGCTCACGGCGGTGGCGAGATTGACCCCTTTTTCACCACGCACATTTTGCCAGTGCGACGGGGAATTTTAGCCTCTGTGTATGCGAGTTTGGTGCCTGAGAAAGAGCTGACCGAAGGGGCGATTCGCGAGGCCTTTTTGCATGATTATGCAACAGCTCCGCTGGTTCGTTTGGGACCGGTGACTCCGCAGTTCTGCGGAGTTTCGGCCGTAGCGGGGTCGGCGGCGACGCACCTGGGTTTTGTTTTGTCTGGCCAAAAGCTTTTTTTATTTTCCTGTCTCGACAATCTGCTCAAAGGAGCAGCGAGCCAGGCGATCGAGAACATGAACTGTATGATGGGATGGCCAAGCTGGCGATCGTTGTCTTTTGATGCTCAAACGACAACTGAATCACCGCTCGGTCACGTTGAAAGGAGAAACGCACTATGAATATGAAAGCAGGACCAGGTCTTCACCGAACGTCTTTGCCCAAAGGTTTTATGGCCGGAGGTGTGAATAGTGGTGTCCGTCGCTACCGCCCTGACCTTGGTGTGGTTTTTTCTGAAGTAGACGCAGTGACCGTCGGCGTATTCACAGAGAACGAATGCAAGGGTGCGCCCGTGCTTTATTGTCAGTCCATTTTACCGTCGACCCGTGTGCGCGCCATTGTCACTAACTCTGGCCAGGCCAATGCGGCGACCGGGGATGAAGGTTTGCATAAAAATGCAATGATGGTCGCAGCGGCGGCGAAAGCTTTTGGCGTTGATGAGCCGCAAGTTCTGACCGCCAGCACGGGAGTCATCGGGGTGCAAATCGACGTGGAAAAAATCAACTCCGCCATGCCTGAGCTCGCGCTGCGCACTTCGAACGTTGCCGAAAATTTTGCATTGGCAATTCTGACGACGGATCTTGTTCCTAAAGCGGTCACGACCGAGGTGACTTTGTCGCAAGGGAAAGTTCGTATCACTGGAATCTGCAAAGGTTCGGGTATGATTCACCCGAATATGGCCACCATGTTGGGGTATTTGTTAACCGATTTGCGCTTGGAAGCCGGCGTGGCGCAAACGCTTTTGAAAGAGGCAACGGACCAAAGCTTTAACATGATCAGCGTCGATGGTGAGTGCTCGACCAACGATTGCAATTTTTTGATGGCCAATGGGGCTTCGGGCATCGAGCTCATGACGGATGCAGATCATCGCAATTTTCGCAAAGCTTTGACCGAAGTTTCTCAAACGTTGGCTCAAGCCATTGCGGCGGATGGCGAGGGGGCTGGCAAGCTCATCGAGGTTCAGATCAAAGGGGCGCCCACAGAAGAGCTCGCGCGAAGAGCTGCCAGAAGCGTAGTGATGAGTCCGTTGGTGAAAACGGCGGTGCATGGTGAAGATCCAAATTGGGGGAGAATTCTTGCGCGCCTGGGTGCTGAAAAGGTGCCTGCCGAAATTTTGCAAAAGATGAGCTTGCAAATTCAAGGGGCTCGCTTGTTTGACAAAGGGGCTCCTCTCAATTTTGTTCGTGAAGAAGTGAAACTGCTCTTGAAGGGACCAAAGGTAGTGATTGCAATCGATTTCAAATCAGGCCAACAGCGGGCCACGGCTTGGGGTTGCGATTTGACGAAAAAATACGTTGAAATCAATGCGGAGTACTCATGAAATCGTCTCGCGTAGTTATAAAATTAGGTGGCGCCTCTTTGCAAAACAAAGAGACGCTTGGAATTTTGGCGGAAGCCATCGCGCAGTATCGAAAATACGGATATCAAGTGTTGCTGGTTCACGGCGGCGGCCCCGCGATCAATTCTGAACTTCAGCGCAGAAATATCTCTTGGCGCTTTCACGAGGGTCAACGAGTGACCACACCCGAGATGGCCGAAGTGATTGAAATGGTTTTGTGCAGCCAGATTAATCGCCAGATCGTCGGAACCCTCGAGGGCGCCAAGGTTCCGTCGTTCGGCATGGCTTGCGCAGCAGAAACTCCATTTTTATGTAAGTCATTTTCGCCTGAGCTAGATCGGGTAGGTGCTATCTCATCCGTGAGGAGTGACAAATTGGAAAAAACCCTTGCTTGGCCGTTGTCACCAGTGCCCGTATTGGCCCCGGTCGGCCAAGATCAGGCGGGGTTGGTTTACAACATCAATGCGGATTGGGCCGCCTGTTGGTTGGCCACGAAGATGCAGGCGAAATATCTGATTTATTTGACAGATCAGGATGGCATTTTAGACCAAAATCAAAATTTGATCACTCATGTTTCGGTTTGCGACATTGATAATTTAATCCAGTCAGAGGTTGTCACGGGCGGAATGATGACGAAAGTTCGCAGCATTGCCCAGGCTCTCAAAAATGGCGTGCAGGGAGTTCGTATTATGAATGCCCAGGCAGCAGTGAAAGGACTGTGGCACGATGAAGTCGGTACGTGGTGCTCTGAATCTTTTCCGACGGAACTTCTTTGGACGGCGGATGAATATGGGGAGGTCGCCTATGCAAAAGCTTAAAACAATTCACTTTCTCACTGGTGAGGAGGTAAATCAGCACGAGCTTTCGGAACTCTTGAAATTTGCGTTGGCTCTAAAAAAGGAACGTGGCTCGATTGAACCACAGGTGCTCACTGGCAAGACGGTGGCATTGATATTTGAAAAACCTTCATTGCGGACGCGCGTGAGTTTTGCGGTTGGAGTGCAAGAGCTGGGTGGACATGTTTTGGATTTGGTGCAGGCGCAGACGAAAGCTGAAGATCCAGAAGATGCAATTCGTGTTTTGCAGGGAATGGTTCATGGCGTGATGCTGCGGACGTTTGCGCACGAAGTGCTCGAGCGGATGGTGACTCACGCAAAAATTCCAGTGATCAATGGGCTTTCGAATGATCACCATCCTTGCCAAGCTTTAGCAGATTTGTTGACGCTGCAAGAGAGATTTGGGCACTTGCGTGGGTTGCGATTGGCTTACGTTGGGGACGGCAATAATGTTCTGCATTCGCTGCTCTTGCTGGCGCCATTCTTGGGTGTCGATATTCACTATGCCTGTCCTGCCGGTCACCAGCCGAACGACGAAATTTTGCAGAGAGCTCGAGTTCGAGCGTTGCAGGGAGGCGCACAAATTCGCAGCTTTGCTAATCCCAAGGCGGCGGTGAGTGGCGTCCACGCGATCTACACGGACGTATGGGCCAGTATGGGTTTTGAAAAAGAGGCCGAGACTCATGGCGAAGATTTTTCAGGCTACCAAGTGAACGTCGAACTGTTGGGGCACGCGGCCCCAACCGCCATTGTCATGCACTGTCTACCCATGCTAAAAGGGAGTGAGATCACACAAGAGATTGTTGATCACCCACGGTCAGCACTGTTTGATCAAGCGGCCAATCGCTTACATGCGCAAAAGGCTTTGATGGTGGGGCTGTTTCGGAGCAATACTCGCGATGATCACGACGCTCAAAATGTTCAAAATGCTCAAAAAAGGAAGGTTCATGTCGATAAAACCCATCTCGGACGCTCGACAAAGATTGCAGCTTCTTCGAAAACTCCTTGAGGAGGGGAGCATTTCGACTCAAGAGGAATTGGTCGACGAACTTTATCGAAAAAAGTTTGATGTCACACAAAGTACAATCTCGCGCGATCTTCGGCGAATTGGTGCAATCAAGGCGGTGGATTCTTCTGGCACAACAGTCTACCGCCTTCCAGAAGATTCTGCACAGCAGGTTCTGCAAACCCGTTTGGAGGATCTCATATTGGATATCGATCACAATGGCATGCTGATCGTTATCAAAACAACTCCGGGTGCGGCGAACTTGATTGCTCGTACCTTGGATTTGGGGAAACTCGATGGTGTTTTGGGCACGATTGCGGGAGATGATGTGGTTTTCATCGCTCCTACTAACGCAAAAAAAATCAAAGAGACGATGGAAGCTGTGATTGAGGAGCTAGCAGACTGAACGGTTTTGTTAATCTTGGCAGCTATAGACAACTAGGCCCATGCGGTTTCTGAGGGCCTCCAATTCGTAACCGTAGTTTGTGTAAATATGGATCCAATCGGTTGAATCGGGGATGTTGGATTGTAAGTTGAAATAAACTTTATCGCCTTCGCCCGATAAAGTTTGTATTTTCCACAGTGAACCATTCTCCACGCAGTTTGTGCTTTCCGTCACCCGGAGCCAAGTGGTGAATCCCCCGTGATCGATATTTTCGAGCGAAGCACAGCGAAACTCTCCCTTTTAAATCGCGAAGAGGACCGGATTTGGCAGCGATTGTTTGTAAATCTCGAGGGGATCAGTGAACACTTTAAAAGATTTTCCAGTTGAGCATTCCCCTTCTCACCCAGCCTTTGAGTTAGGGCGCTGAATTTAGAAAAAACTCGATGCTCGTGCCATAAGAGACGGGAATTTTGTTGTTGCTGGATTGATGGATACCGATGACTTCGCCGCGCGAGTTAAGGACAGGACCTCCGCTAAAGCCTGGGCCAGTTTGCTTGCGAGACGAAAAAACTTCGGATTTCCAAAGTTCGGCATCCTCTGGAGAGGTCGAGTCAGGAATCGATTTGCCCTCACGCTGAAGACCGTTTTGGACGGTGTCCAATTGATCGCGCACCAATTTTAAATTCAAACCTTGATCGAAACCAAAAATGGAAAGAGTCTCGCCCTGAATCTTTTTTGCCGTCGTTAGAAAGTGCGGCAGCGGCTGCGTGATTTCCAAAAGAGCAAAATCCACGAGAGAATTTAAACTTGACAGCTCTTCGTCAGAATTGATGATGGGCAACAATCTTTCTGGCAAATCGGAAATATGAATTTCTCCGACGTCGATGGGTTCGTTGTTCACGTTCAAAACTAAAATTGGCAAACTGTGCTCTTTGGTGGAGTCGAGCGTTGTAAAGTTGGTCTTCAATTGGCGGCGCAATAAATTGATGGATCGCCGAACAAAATGAAAAACAGTAGCGATGTGTTGAGTGTCCCCAACCGCAAAACCTGTGGCGACGGCCTGTTCAACGAAGATGATACAGTCGGTGACAGGGGTTTGATTCGCTTCACAGCGCTTCACTTGCATTCCCATGAAGGCCTTAGAAATTTGATTTTCGCGAGTGGTCTGAATTCCGCTCATGATTTCGTGGAACTTCTCATAAGACGTGTAATTCTGGCCGTCCTTGAGTTCTTGCAATTTTTTGGTGGCGCCGACGGGGGCAATCAATTTAACGATGGCTGGTTTGGCGGCTTCTTCATTTTGGGTTCCCGCATTTTCATTATTTGGAGTCTCTGAATCAGGGGTGGCGGGAGACGCCGCACTTTCGCCCTGAGGTTTTTCACCATTCGCGGTGGTGGCCTTCGGCTTTGCCAAGGTGACGGTGGTGATGGTACCTGAGTTTTCAGTTCTCGAACCACGATGGCTTTGCTCGAGGCAACCAGAAGCCAGGAGCAAGACTGACGAAAAGACGCCAAAATTTATCCACATTTTAGACAGTCTAGGCACGATAGATTCGATTTGAAGATGTCTTTTCATAGTGAGGTCTTGAAAGAGCAAAAGATGGTCCAAAACCGGGTTCGCTCCCTCGGGCTTGAAGCCTATCCCTCCCCTCGAGTTTTAAATTCGGAGGGTCATAACGAAGGTGGGATTGCTATTGGACGCAGAGGTGAGTACCGAGTTGAGGATCGAACGCACTGACATTGTCATTTGGGAGAAAAACCATCATGGAGTTCGCGCCGATTTTGAGCCCCGAAAAACCAATCATTCCTGCACCCAAGGTGCGGCCGGTTTGAAAGCCGTTCATCGCATTTTGCCAAACTTTGCCGACGGAGTGATCATTGACATTCATATTGGGAATTTCAATTTCAAAATTTCCAGTATTGAGGACCACCAGCGCTTCAAAGGTGT
Source organism: uncultured Pseudobdellovibrionaceae bacterium (assembly GCA_937900305.1). Taxonomy (GTDB): domain Bacteria; phylum Bdellovibrionota; class Bdellovibrionia; order Bdellovibrionales; family Bdellovibrionaceae; genus CALCCV01. The sequence goes on from CALCCV010000383.1 coordinate 8,691, forward strand.
TTTCACCTTGTTGGTCGATGCGCGAAAATGCCAATAGTCCTTCGCGATTTTGCATTTCGACCCATCGAAATTTTGTATCGCCAAATTTCAAGGCCTTGCAAGATTTTCGCAGATGCAAAAACTTTCGAGCTGATCTAAAAAGTTCGTGATTTTGGTTGGCGTACACATCCTCCTCCGCGGCACTCGAAATGGATTGCTTTGGTCCAATGTAAGCCAGCTTATTGATTTCGGGCACGGTGGAACCAAGACGAGCCATCCCACCTAAAAACATATCCTGTCGAAACAAAGAGTGTGAGTGGCCTCCGCACTGTGACTTGATGTCGTCGGCAACGGGGCCAACGTTGATTGAATCGTAGTGGCAGTCTCCGTTAAAACCTTGTTCCATTCCGTAGTAGATGATGGGTGCACCTTCAGCGAAGGCTAAATACGAAACCCCTAAGATCGATTTTGCGATTGAACTTTTGTTGTGGGATGCAAAACGTGGCCAGTCGTGAATTTCCAATAAATTCCAATTCAGGCGATAGTCATTTTGGTGAGATAGATCATCAATGTAAGGGCTGCGAAAATGATTTTCTAACTCAGCTGGCGATGCGCGATTGTGGAGAACTTCGATGGCGCGCCCGCCGTGATCAAAGTCATACGAAGCATTCAATCCAGGATACTTGGAGTTCGGGTGAGATTCATAGAGCGGCTTGAGATTCCACATCGCTTGCGTGAGAGCTTCTGGAATGTTGCCATGTTCGCTTGGATTTTGCGGATTCGAATACATTTTTCCCAGGCGACGAGCAATCCAATCGCTGGGACCGGCGACTTCGCCGACGATAAAAAAATTCTCCTTACCAATTGAGCGAGCGTAGTGACGAATCTCAGTGCTAAAGTAAGCCACAAAATCTTCTGTCACATGCTTGGCTGCATCCAGACGAAAGCCATCAACGTCAGCGTAGGCAATCCAATACTTAAAAAGATTGGTAAATACGTTTTGAAAATCCTGATTGCGCGTATTGAAATCAAACATGCCCTTCACGAAGTCGCCATAGACAGCGGCCGATCCGGTGCCTTCCATATCGCTCTGAGAGTTTGCTCCGCAGCGGTTGAAAAAACTTTGGGATTTAAGAGGCTTAAAAAATTTTGGTGAAAAGCCCAGAATTCCCTGTCCATCGGAACCTGAAAGTTGACCCTTCCAAGTTTCAACATCGAGTTCATTTGCGCATTTGTAATGGTCTGCCGCCTTAACATAGTCCGTCGCCGGATCACAGAGGTGGTTTACAACCACATCCATAATGACTGAAATTCCGCGTTGATGGGCAGCCTTTACGAGCTGGCGAAAATCCTCGTTCACGCCAAATCCCGGATCCACCAAGGTTGGATCTGTGGTGCAGTATCCGTGATAGCTTCCATTGTGCTGCAAAAAAGGAGTGATCCAAAGAGTGGTGATACCTAAGTTTTGCAAATAATCGAGACGTTGAGTGATGCCTTGCAAATCCCCGCCGTGGCGAAAATCTAAAATCCCCCGCAAATCTCCTTGCGCTTGGGAAGGTTCCAAGTTCATCGCATCGTTTGCCAAATCGCCATTGTTAAAGCGATCCACTTGGATTTGGTAGATCACTTCCGCACCCCAAAAATTCGGGGAGGGGCGTCGCTGAAATCCAGAACTCGAGAAGTCCAACTCCGCTTGCTTCACTTTCTGCCAAGACCACTCTTTCACCTTATTGACGCCATCGGTGCTAGCATCCGGCAAATTCTCCGCTCTCGCAGACGTCGCCATCAAGGTCGCTAGCAGCCCTCCTAATGCAGCGATCGCGAAAATTTGCGAGCCAGCTCGAACAGCCCATAATTTTGAATTTTCTCGGCGAGAGTTTTTGTCAGCCATTCGATAGCCTCCGTAGGAAAGTGGAAAAAATTGGCAGAAAAGATGCGAACTGATTACGAAATAATTTTTTGTAAATTCATCTTGATGATGGATTCTCTTATACCTCAAAATGCGAGCTTCGAACAGCTCCAGTCTTAGCTGCCCTCGAAGTGAGAAAATTTTTTCACCCTTCTCTCGCTCTTCACTTCTCACTCTTCGCATGCTCGGGCGGTCAGTTGGCGGAGGTGGAGTTTATCGATATCTACAAATTCCGGCCTCAATCGGTGATCTCGGCATCCCTCAATTCAATCGCAAATGACCTCGGATGCAAATTGGAGTTCATTAGCCAACTTGCGCCCCATTTGGGCACCGGACCGGTGAATGCGATGACGGCGGATAGGGAGCAATACCAATGACCATCTCGAAGTCAGGCGGTCCGCTGCTTCTCTCCCTCGGCTCTTCAATTCGTCTCGGGTCCTGGGATGGTCTATGGCTTGCACTATATCAGATCTTTAGATTCTAGTTTTGGCCGAAACCACCTCGCCCGGTGGAGTCTGTCGGGGGCATCGGTCACGCCCCCACTCTAAGATCACTTGGATGAAATCAGAGTTGGTCTTTTTCATATGACCGATACCATCCTGGCTTCGTTGGCACAGTCACCACGGATCAACAGCTGCGCGGTTGCTCAATCTTCATTCTTGACCGGGTTCTGATCGTCACCGACATCTCAGAGGTTTTTTCTTTCCCCCAAATGGCCCCGCCTCCCTGCACAGCTTGCAAATCAGTTGGAGGTATCGGTCACTCATGAAAATATTTGCAAAAGCAAAAGCAAAAGCTCAACCCAAACCAAAATCTTCATTCTCTCAGAGTCCCCGCGCAAACGAGCAAGTCTCCCGCGGCGGTGCGCGTTTCGATCGCGCCACCGGTCGTCGCCAGCCATCCCGGCCTTCACCTCGTCGTAAATCAAAAGCTCGTCAAAATCCCAGACAACCCCGCCAGCAAGAGCTCTTTGGGCACGAAAAGCGATCAGGTCATCGTCTCGCTCATGGTGGAACGTTGCGAAAGGTTCGGGCTGGGCGAGGGGCTCGTCCGCTCTC
>CALCCV010000384.1 GCA_937900305.1 uncultured Pseudobdellovibrionaceae bacterium
GTCAACCTCTTCCATATCGTCAACTCGCACCCCGCTCATGGGGCTACTCGCTTACGGCTCACGGCTTCAATATTATTTCCGTCTGGATCTATGACGAAGGCACCGTAGTAATCCTCATGATAATGGGGTCTTGGACCTGGCTTACCATTGTCTTTGCCTCCAGCTTTTATGGCTGCTTCATAAAATGCATCGACAAGCAATTTAGAATCCACAGCCCAAGCTAAATGAAAGGGTCCACTGACTGGCGTATCGGTCGTAAACCAGGTATCCATTTTTCCGTTACGGGCAAAACCGATCACACGGGTGCCATCGAAAGTCTCGTCAAAGCCAAGTCTATAGCCAATGGGTTCAAGAGCTTTCGAGTAAAATGCGATTGTTTTTTCAATATCCTTCACACGGATTGTAACGTGATCGATCATTTAATTTTTCCCTTCCGCAAGAATCTGATAACGCCTGCGAACTTCTTTTAAGAAGGCGTGACGTATGCATAAGCCTCTCCTCTGAAAAGTTTTAGTCTTCACCCATTGGAGAACAAATTTCGACTAAAAATCCATTGCAGTCTCGAACGTAGGAAACCGTTTGCCCTCAAGGCTTTGTTTTTGGTTTGCCGACAGGAATGGCTCCATTTTTAACGGCCTTTTCAAAGGCACTTTCCACATCCTTCGTGACAAAACCAATCTCAAACCCAGCCGGTTTTTTGTTAAGTTCCACTTTTTCATAGGAAAAACCATGAGAGGACGCCGTTTCATGCTGGACAAACCCAAGTTTGGTTTCACCCGTCGCCATTTCTCCATACTGCTTGCTTTCTTCGTGAAAAAAGCCCGCCTCCAAGCCAAACGCTTGCGAGTAAAACTTCATCGTCTTTTCAACATCATCGACATAAAGAAGTGTGTAACCGAGTTTCATTTTAGTCCTCCCTTTAAGATTTGTTTTCGTTTCTTTGTAAATGCCCACCAAGGCTTGGGCTTTCCCCCGTTCATAAAATCCACTGCGGCCATGAAGACATCAGCAGAGCAAGGGTCATGGCGTGTCCCTGTTAGCTCATTCAATTTTTCATAGAGGGATAAGCCGTCTTTTCCTTTGAGTTGTGCCGGTTTTGTAATGCCAAGCAAGCTTAAGTCTCGCACAACGGCGTCCCCGACATTTGGAATATGCTTAAGCTCAGTCGCTTCGCTGGATCGTTTAGCCTTCATCGCTTTTTCCTCTGAATTCGTATTCCCTCTCGACTTTGCAAATCCGAGTCTTAAAGGACTGGTACCATTTGGACTTGCCAAGTTTTTGAGCGATCAAATGTTCGCTATGAGATTTCCATCTTAAAATGCTGTCTTCAGTCTTCCAATAAGAGATAGTGATTCCAGATCCATCGGTCCCTCGGGAGCTTTCCACTCCGAGAAAGCCTTCCTGATTCTTGGCCAGTTCCAACATTCTATTGGCCATGCGTTCGTACTCGTGGGCTTCTGCTGAATTTCTTTGAGAAGAGAAAATCACAGCATAGTATTCTTTTTTAAATGCGGGAGCTGAGGGTTGAACTAATTCAAAAACAAACTCGTCACTCTTGGTGCCCTTAAACTCATCGGCATCTTGAATAAAATCAACTTGCTTGAAGCCAAGGCGTTTCATGAGACAAATCGAAGGCTCATTGCGGGTATCCACCCAAGCCTTAATGCTTTGAACGTTCATCTTTGCGTGAAGAAATTGAATGATATGTTCCAACCCCTCAGACGCATAACCTTGCCTTTGGTGTGGCTTTGCAATTGTGTAGGCAACGGAGAAACCATTCTTCTCATCAAACCCCGCCTGAAATTGACCGACACACTCCCCATTTGAGCGATGACGGGCCACCCAGTTGAGCCAAACTTCTGATCCATCTGGGGACATTCTCCGACTCCAGATTTTGTAGCGATTTTTCAACTCATCCAAGGTGGGTGGGTTCTGCGGAATAAAGAAGTAAAGTGAATCGTCCTGAAGAATTGGAAACATGAGTTCGGCGTGAGATTCAAGTGTAGGCTCTAGTATGAGCCTTGTCGTTTCAAGGCGAAGATGCGTATCATCCGAGATCACCGAAGCAAATCGTTTGGCGGCTTTTACGAAAAGACCCATTTCTAAGTCATCTGCATAGGTTCCATTGGAAAAACGCATCCGATTTCTAATGCGTCCCTCGACTTCAAATCCAAGTTTTTCATAGAGGCTTATGGCGCGTGGATTAATGGTTCTAACGTTGAGTTCAATTTTTTCAATATCTGGAACTGTTTTCGCCCATTGAATAAGATGGGTCAGCATTGCTTCCCCAATACCTTGACCTTGAAATCCTGGATGAACGGCAATCGTTAAACGAACAACGTGCTTGATAGCCTCAAGACCCATTGGATCCAGAAGCGCGTGGCCAGAGACTCGGCCATTGAATTCAGATACAATATATTTTCCATTACTGATTTTAGAAAGATGTTCGATCTTGTTTCTAAAAGCTTCATCTTTAAGTTCATGGGGCCGTGAAGCGAGAAGCCCTGGAGTTTCGGCGATCAACCTTTCTGCTCCCGCCAAAAGGGGAGCGTCCTCAACTTTGGCGTCTCTGATGGTGATGTGATTCGAAGAAGTATTGCTCATGTTTCTCTTCACAACACTTCCTTTGCAAGCTCGGAGATTTGTGGATGATATTTGGCCCAGGCTTTCCACGCTGATATTGCCCAGTCATTTACAAGCCTCACGTGTTCATCTGGCTGTGATGCCAGTAGGACATCAGTTACTTTGACCTCTCCTAGAAAAGGAGGAGGTTCCAACCACAAAAAAGAGCCTTTTCGCTTCTCGATAATTTTACTAAGAGCCTGAGTCGCGAATTTAAAATCACAACCTCGCTCAAAAACTAGGTGCAGTGCTAACAGATGAACGTTAACCGATTGAATCGCCCTTGGGTCCTGACTTCCAGGATGCTGAACAGCATAGGCATCTACGGTGAGTCGATGAACTTTCATATACTGTTGTTCGCCATATTCTTTAGCTAGAACTTCTCCATAGATTTTCCAGCAGCCAGGTGATGCACCAAAATATTCATGGATTGGACCATCGATATCAGGAACTAATGCTTGGCACTGAGGACACGCCACCACGCTCATTTCTCCCGTGCCCGTGGAAGCTTGAGTTTTTTACGTTCAAGTTTTAAGGTTAGTCTCGAATCCCTTAGAACAACACCATTCATTTGTGCCCCTTATCTTTCTCGACAGATTTTTTGATGACTCCCACTTGTTTGAGTAGCGCATGAAAATTCAAGGTCCAGCCAATGCCAAAATACTTGGGCGGAAAAATACGATCATCGGTCGGGTCCCACAGTCCTTTAAACATATTTTTTCGGTCCCAACGCATAGGCATGCCGAGAAACTCCTTAACCTCTTTATCTTCATCTTTCATATCACTCATTTATCGGCTCCACTCCGGTCTTTCCCCCGTACCTTGGCAGTTCGTCATGAATATCAATCCACTTTGCCTTGTCACTGAAGAACACATGTGACTTAGGTTGATCGACAAAGTCCGATGTCACTGTTGCAACTGTAAAGTGGACTTCATCAGGCCACCGTGTGGATCGGAAAAATAAATGGCTTCCACAAGTTTTGCAAAATTGTCGTTCGGCTTCGGCTGTTGTCTTAAACGAAGATATGTTATCGGCGCCAGCAAGTAGCTTAAACTGATTTTCTTTAGTACCGGCCCAAGTGACAAAGGCGGCACCGCTGATCCTGCGGCAAATTGAACAATGATCGTGTGCTATAAATTTCAGTGGCCGTTCAACCTCGTATTTGATAGCTCCACAAAAACACTGGCCAATTAAATTCTTCAACTCCATCAGAACACCCCGCTCGTTTCGAGCGATGATTGAGAACATTCATTTTGAATTTCAAATATGAGTTGTCTTATCCACTCCTGACCCTCATATCCAGCAAAGCCAATTCTATTCAGCTGAGTTGTGTCCATGTATCTGTCGTGTTCAACTCCATAGGGAGAGTGATTTTCCTGCTCGCCAGACGCTGCGAGAACTGCTTTTTTGCCACATGCTGTCTCCATTATTTCGACGAGGTCTCGAATCTTAAGCGGACCAGACGACGAACAATTAATCGGACCCTGATGGTTCGACATCCCGATTTTAGCCATAGCTAATCCAGCCTGGTCTGACTTAATAAAATCCAGTCGAGCATCAACATTCGGAAAATAAATTGGAACCTGGTTCATTATTCGGTCGAGATGCCACTTCAATCGAGCGGTGTAGTCATCAACGCCAATAACCAACGACATTCGCACTAGAGCCAGAGGCACTGATGAGTGTGTTGTATAAATGGTTTCAACTTGTCGCTTTGCAGACTTATAATCAATATTCGGGTCAGCAGCTTGTACGAATTGATAAGATGCTGGCGCAAAATCGGATTCTTTAAGGCAAGTTTCACCGTCGTAAATGGACTCCGAAGACGTCACAACAAAACGCTTGGTTTTCTCTGAAAGAATCTCGCAAGCAACTTGAGCTTGATCTGCGGTATAGCAAACTTGGTCAAATATGAGATCCCACGAGTAACCTTTGGTTCCCTGTTCAAGTGCACTACGATCTCTCCGATCTATCTTCAGTCGCGAAACTCGATTTCCAAAGCCATCGTCCAAATTGCCTCTATTCAGGAGGGTGACGTCACACTTTTTTTCCAGTAGGAGCTTAACTAAGTGTTTTCCGAAGAACCGATTACCTCCGATAACAAGTACATTCATGCTCTCACGCTCCTACCTTTTTCATTTTATTTAGCCTTGGTTTAGTCGCCATTCCAGTCGACTCCTTACGGAAGGCCACTCATCATCAATGATTGAAAAAATATTTCGATCACCTTTGTCGTTCTCGGATAAAAATCGCCATTTTCGGAGTGTACCCTCAAGATGTGCGCCTAATCTTTTCATCGCCGCATTGGAGCGTTCGTTTCGTGGATCAACCGAAAACTCGACCCTTTTTACCTTTAATGACTCGAAAGCAAATTTGAGCATGAGATACTTTTGCTCGGTATTCACAAAGGTACGCATCCATCGATCTGCAACCCAGGTGAATCCAATTTCGATTTTTGTGAGATTTGTACTGGGATTCCAAAATGTGCTCATGGAAGTAATTTGGCCGCTGAGTTTCTCTCGAGCAACGAGCGTGAGCCCTTCGCCCTTATTTTGGCGTGCGAAAAAACCTTCCAGATAGGAATTGAAGGTGTTCTTGTCTGTAATTCCGCGCTCCGCTACCATCCATGTTGTCTGGCTCATAAGCGTTTCGAAAAGTTCATCACTGTCTAATGGAGACAATGGCTTCATCTCAATATGTGGACCCTCTAAGATCTGAAATCCTTGAAAAACACTCATAGTCACCAAAACCCAGGTATTGAACCAGAAGGCGTAGGTTGAAGAACTTCGTCGCACTCACGTGCTGGAGGGCACTTACCTGCATTCAAACTATCCACCCATTTAAGAGATTCCGCCAAACTCCTATTGGTGTATTTCACTCTGTCACTATCCGGAAAACTTTTCTCCACAGGCTGAAGACAAAAACAGTTTTCGTTTGGCCCATGATGAGCTTGGCTCGCGAACAGTTGTTTTCGTCCGGTGCTCACCAAGTAACGATCGAGCCCTAAGGCAAGAAGGTTATTTTGTTTTGAGTCTCCCAATTCTACAGCTCTCTTTGACCAGATAAATGTTTGGTAGAAATGATCAGGAGTATCTCCATGCTGGTAGACAAGAGCTGCCGCCGAAAAATCGGCAGCAGACTTAAAGCAGCCTTCCCCAAAAATTTCACCGACTCTTTTTCTTCGTTCAAGATCACGCGCCGCACTTCCATAGCTTGAGTGGGCGTCCAGTGCTGGAAATCTTCACGATCCTTCTGGTCGGCGGCCACGATTTTTTGAAGTTCGACTGAGCGTTCCTTCTGCCTCGTTTCGTCCTGAGAGCACGTTTTGAATGAATCAGACCGTAATGAATGGGCGGATATTGCACGATTCGGACTCGCGCATCCAATCACTACCAATAAGCTGAGATAAAGCGCTGCCTGCGACAAGCTGGCCCCCATTTTTGATTTTCTCAAATGGGTGAAAGTTAGCAGATTAAGTGTATTTTTTCCATGATTTTCAGGGCTATAATAAGGTGTTGCGCATTGCGCGTGTTGCTGCCTAAACGCTGATAGGAACGGATTCTACAAGATCCTTGGAGAGGAGCCTCAGATTCTGAGCTTTGCAGCGACTTACAGTTTCGACGTCAGACCAGTTGGAAGTCACGATCCACTTGGGAACTGAGTCCGGCACTGTTGAAGCCAGCGTCACTCCGTCGTCTTCCCCTGGATTTAATCGAAGATCGAATAGCAATGCAATGTCTTGCCAGTTCTGCACCGTCGCACTCCAGCGGCGGAAATCTTTTGCCGATCTAAATGAGCGTAGTTTTAAGTCACCACTACGTTGGCAAATTCTGGCGCTCCATTTTTCCGAAATGGTGGCATCTGACCCATACGGCGTTGGTATCATCGGCTTGGCCGATCGAGCGTGCAAGATTATCAAGAATATGTTGATCACCACGCACAACAGCTTGAGCAATACTCTCTTCAACAGAACTAAAAAGATACTCGAGCTTTGTGCGATAATGGCTGGTGACAAGATACCCAAACACCAAGAGCAATACCACGCCGCCAATGATGTTGACCCGCCATAATAGCTGTCTTGCTTTACGGTCAGCGTATTTCTGAATACTCTCAAGCTGTGACAATGTCGACCTCTTCATGTTCCATTGCTAATGCACGACACTCTTTAAAAAGCCGATAACCAAGTTCGGTGAAATTAAGCCTTTCACAAGTGGTGATTCCTTGAACGAGACTTGTCATTAAATCCCGCTTTTTGTTATTCAGATAGTCACGATCCGATTCGGATAGCGGTGATTCATTAAATCCGAAACAAACTTCAGCATAAATGCAATTGCTACGACTGCATGAAAAGACCATATTGCCGGTCTCATAGTTTTTCTAATCACAGAGTAAACCGGCATGTTAAGATCGTTGACTAGAATGCGATCGGCCCCTTGATAGATCATAAGGGCTTGGTGACCAAGTTCGTGGGAGAGATTGATCGCTAGCTCCAAATGAGAGTGCTCAAGATCCTTGGGTGGACTCAAGAAGATGGCTCCGCGAGCCCGAAGTGAACTGAACCCCACACCTTCTTTTTTGGAATTTTATCTCGCCAATTGGCATATAATATCCAATACAAAGATTTGAATTCCTAAAGACGCCCACCCCGGCTCTGCCGGGACCATCAGAAACGTAAGCTAGATTTGACGCGATTTTTTGAGTATATGAGCTGCGCCGAGAGGACAGAAAAGGTCGAAGTACGTCTGGACTTATTTTGGCTCCTGCAAAATAGTTCGAGTAAAAACGTGGCTGGTTGAGCGCTCAAAGAACCATATGTATGAAGTTTCGCGCTTCGGAGAGCAAATTTTGTAGATGTGCCGCTCATCTCTTGTCTTTTCGGTTAACTATCCAAACGGAGGAGAGAGTTCATGCAACCCTTGCGCACGCACGTTGCCGGTGTCGATGTCCACAAAGACATGCTTGCCATTACAACAATGATCGGCGCAGGCGATCAAGATCCTGCTGTTGAGCAATTTCAATGCTCGACACTGACAGATGACCTTAAAGCCATGGGCCTTGTGCTCCTCAACCGAGGTGTCAAGGATGTGGCCATGGAGTCAACGGGTATCTACTGGAAACCTGTTTACAACGTGTGGCAACCGATGGGGCTCAACGTGATGATCGGCAACGCCAGTCACATGAAGAATGTGCCTGGACGCAAAACCGATATGAATGACTCCCACTGGATTGCGCAGTTACACAGGTTCGGTCTGATCCGTCCTTCTTTTGTTCCAGATGGTGTATTTCAACGGCTACGACTCTTGAGCCGTCATCGCGGCAGCATGCGAAGCTGTACTGCTTCGCCAGCCGCTGCGCACCAACTTGGTGGGCGATTTAGGTCGCATTAAAAACCGAG
>CALCCV010000385.1 GCA_937900305.1 uncultured Pseudobdellovibrionaceae bacterium
GTTTGCGAACCGGTGACACCATCACCGGCACGGTTCGCCCACCGAAAGAGGGCGAGCGATATTTTGCCTTGTTGAAAGTGGATTCTTTAAATTTCGAAACCACTGAAAACGGCAAAGATAAAATTCTCTTCGACAATTTAACTCCGCTCTATCCAAACGATCGTTTGCGTTTAGAGCACAGCCCCAATGAATACACCACGCGAGTTGTGGATTTGATGGCTCCGCTTGGCAAAGGTCAGCGCGCGCTCATCGTCGCACCTCCACGCACGGGCAAGACCGTGCTTCTGCAAAATATTGCTAATGCCATTTCCGTCAGTCACCCTGAAGTGAAGTTGATTGTCTTGTTGATCGATGAGCGTCCGGAAGAAGTGACAGACATGTCTCGTTCAGTGAAGGGCGAAGTGATTAGTTCTACGTTCGATGAGCCACCCACTCGCCATGTTCAAGTGGCCGAGATGGTGCTAGAAAAGGCGAAACGGCTTGTTGAGCACAAACACGACGTCGTGATTTTATTGGATTCGATCACCCGCCTCGCACGTGCTTACAACACCGTCGTGCCGCCGTCGGGCAAAATTCTTTCGGGTGGTGTGGATTCAAATGCTCTTCACAAACCAAAACGTTTTTTTGGAGCCGCTCGCAACATCGAAGAAGGGGGTTCATTGACGATCATTGCAACAGCCTTGATCGACACGGGTTCGCGAATGGATGAGGTCATCTTCGAGGAGTTCAAAGGCACCGGTAATGCTGAGATCCATTTGGATCGCAAGCTGATGGAAAAACGAATTTTCCCATGCATGGACATCAATAAATCCGGCACTCGAAAAGAGGATCTATTGATCGAAAAGGGCGATTTGAATCGATTGTGGATTTTGCGCAAAGTCTTGGCTCCTATGAACGTCAACGACGCCATGGAGTTCCTTCTTGACAAGGTCCAGCAAACGAAGACGAACGGAGAATTTCTGGCCGCAATGGGTGGCAAATAGCCGCCTTTCAGGAACAGAAAGATTGCAATTTACAAAACAGGGCCTGATGAAAGTCTGGACAAGGCCTTGGGACTCTGTTAGACACCAGGCGTTCAACTTAAGTTATCGTATTGAGGTTTCTAATGAAAAAAGATCTTCACCCTAAAGTGAATCAAGTGGTTTTCCGCGACATCTCTTGTGACTATGCCTTTTTGGGCACATCGACCATGGGCAGCGCTGAAAAAATCAAATGGGAAGACGGCAAAGAGTATCCGTTGATTAAGGTTGAGATCTCTTCAGCCTCTCATCCGTTTTACACAGGCAAACAGCGTGTGATTGATACGGAAGGTCGCATTGACCGTTTCAAAAAGAAGTACGGCAAAAAATAAGGATCTTCCTACATATCCATTCCAAAAAGCGGCGCAACAGGCCGCTTTTTGTTTTTGTAACGACCTTTCTTTTTTGACGTCTCTTCCCTATTCTATTCGAAGAGCATTTCTGTAATTCTTCTGTTCTGTCGTGTGTACGGAGCCTCACAAGGAGTGGGCGAGGATGTTTTCAAAACTCGAACAAGTGGATTCTCGTTATGAGCAGGTGCAAATGGCCCTGCAAAGACCAGACATCGCTAACAATCAAAAAGAATATCGGGCTCTCATGAAAGAACTGGCAGAGCTTGAGCGTGTGGTGGTGCTGTTTCGCGATTTCAAATCCAAAACTCAGGCGTTGAAGTCGGCCAAAGATCTTTTGATTTCTGAATCTGATCAAGAAATGCGAGAAATGATTCGCGAGGAAATTCGTGAGCTCGAGGGAGCTCTGCCAACCTTGGAAGCCAAACTAAAAATCGAACTCATTCCGAAAGATCCCAACGACGGCAAAAATATAATTCTCGAAATTCGGGCTGGAGCCGGCGGTGACGAAGCCGCCCTATTCGCAGACGAGTTGTTTCGGGGCTACGCCCACTTTGCGGGCGGCCAGGGTTGGAATTCCGAATTGATTTCATTTTCTGAAGGCAACGTGGGTGGCGCAAAAGAAATCATCGCGAGCATTAACGGCGACAACGTCTATAGCAAATTGAAATATGAAAGCGGTGTGCACCGTGTTCAGCGGGTGCCAAAGACGGAGGCGCAAGGTCGTATCCATACATCAACAGTCACCGTCGCCGTCATTCCCGAAGCTGACGAAGTCGATGTCAAAATTGACATGAAAGACATCAAAATCGACGTCATGCGGGCCAGTGGGGCTGGCGGTCAGAGCGTGAATCGAACGGAGTCTGCCGTTCGCATTCACCATATACCCACCGGAATTTTGGTCCATTGCCAAGAGGGCAAATCTCAAACGTCGAACAAAGAAAAGGCGTTCAAGATTCTTTATGCGAAACTCCAGCAAATCGAAGACGACAAAAAACTCAAAGAAGCTTCGGATGCTCGGTTAGAGCAGATTGGAACTGGCGATCGCTCAGAAAGAATTCGGACTTACAATTTTCCGCAGACTCGAATCACAGACCACCGTATTGGATTGACGATTCATCAGCTGGATCAGGTTATGGCGGGACAGTTTGGATTGTTGATCGACCCTCTCACCGCTCATTTTCAGGCGGAGGCGCTTAAAAATCAATCGAGCCAGGCGGGCTCGTGATCATCAAAGAGATTTTGGGAAAATCTGTCCAGTATTTGAAGGACAAAGGTTTCGAGACACCCCGGCTGGACGCTGAAATGTTATTGGGTGCGGCAACGGGCCTACAGCGCATAGATCTTTACTCACGTTTCGAACGTCCCCTTGAAGATGGTGAAGTGACAAAGATGCGATCTTTGTTGCAACGGCGCAGTCAAGGTGAACCCATTGCTTACATCCTCGGCGAAAAAGAATTTTATAGAAAGAACTTTTTGGTGTCTCCGGCCACGTTGATTCCCCGACCTGAAACAGAGTTGTTGGTTGAGCACGTGCTAGATTGCATTGAACAAGCCCCAGAATCCGCGGAGCCGCTTTGGATATTGGATTTGGGTATTGGCACGGGCTGCATTGCTCAGTCAGTATTGGCCGAAGTTCCAAGAGCTCAGGCGATCGGTGTAGAAATATCAGAAGCGGCCCTAATGATTGCTAAACAAAATTCTGAGCGCATCGGTGTTGGTGATCGATATCATACAGTTCTGGGCGCGGCTGAAATGGCCGTTGAGGCCGTTTCAAAAATTTTGGCAACGGCGGGACCTCAAGCGGCGTTTGATTTTATCTTGGCCAATCCACCTTATGTCGCGGTTGAAGATGAAGTTCAGACATCCGTAAAAAAGTACGAACCTCATCAGGCGCTTTTTTCGGATCAACGTGGACTGTCTCATCTTATGGCTTGGTCGACGACATACGCACCACTTTTGTCTAAGGGGGGGACGATGATGATGGAAATGGGAAAGGACCATGGAGATTTCATGAAAAACCATTTCGTACAGATAGGAATTTTTGCAGAAGTCCATATCCTTAAAGACTACGCAGGTTGGGATCGATTTATAGAAGGAGTTCGGCATGGATAAGATGATAGTTTCGGGTGGCAGAGCTCTGAGGGGTGAGGTGCGAGTGAGCGGCGCCAAAAACTCAGCCCTGCCAATTTTATTTTCGACGATCCTGGCCGAAGGTGCCCATAAATTTACAAATTTACCCAATTTGAAAGACATCGAATCTACGGCTGAATTATTAGCTAGCTTGGGCTGCATATGTTCACGTGATGGAGATATTTTTTCGGTCACAAACAAAGGTATTAATAACTTCGAAGCTCATTATGACTTAGTTCGAAAAATGAGAGCTTCGATTTTATGTCTCGGGCCGTTGCTCGCGCGGTATGGCGAAGCTGTCGTGTCGATGCCAGGGGGCTGCGCGATTGGTAGCCGGCCAATTGATTTGCACCTCGACAGCATGAAAGCGCTGGGGGCTGAAATTGAATTGCGCGAAGGTTACGTCATGGCGAAAGCGAAGCGCTTGAAAGGTGCTCGCATCTTGTTTGAAAGCGTGACGGTGGGTGGAACAGAAAATCTGATGATGGCAGCTACTTTGGCCGAAGGTAAAACGCTGATCGAAAATGCCGCCAAAGAACCAGAGATCGTGGATCTAGCGGAGTATTTGATTTCGATGGGCGCCAAAATTTCGGGCCATGGCTCAAGCATCATTGAAATTGATGGAGTCGAAAAATTGCGGGCTGCCGAACACAGAATCATTCCAGATCGAATTGAGGCAGGTACGCTGTTGATTGCGGCTGCGATCACTCATGGGGACGTGACCATCCAGGATTGTCGCCCGGATCATCTTGAGGCTTTGTTGCTGAAACTAAAAGAATGTGGCTTTCAAATGCAAATTGGAAAAACCGACATTCACATCGCATCTCAAAAAACTTGGAAGGCGGTTGATATCACAACGGCACCCTTTCCGCTCTTTCCGACGGATTTGCAGGCCCAGTACATGGCGTTGATGACGGCCGCCGAGGGAACTAGCGTGATCTCTGAAACTGTTTTCGAAAATCGATTCATGCATGTTCAAGAGTTGATTCGTTTGGGAGCTGATATATCTCCAAAAACGCGTGTTGCGGTTGTGCGAGGCGTGAAGCCCGGCGGATTGACTGGCGCTCCTGTTATGGCTACGGATCTTCGCGCAAGTGCTTGCTTAGTTTTGGCCGGCTTAGCGGCCCACGGTGACACCTTGATCAATCGCATTTATCACTTGGATCGAGGTTATGAAAAACTCGAAACTAAGCTCAGTCACCTCGGTGGAAAAATCAATCGCGTGTCTTAAACTCGCAAAGCAATTTACCAGCCGCGCCGTTGAAGCAGCGCCTGCAAATCGCGCGTCTGTTGTGCACTTGCAAACTCAGGTGAGACCTGTTTAAATTTTTCAATAAAATCTCGAAAATCACTGATGGGAGTTAGCAGGCTGAGTGTCTTCAAGCTGATCTGGCCGGCCATTTCACGTCCAAGAATCTTGCGACACTCCCACAGCAGCGAACTGACTATCAAACTGTCGTGATACTTTTGGCCTGTTTTTTCACTCAAAAGATGAGTCTCGTTGAGCGTTCGTTTGTACGCCGCTTTGAGATAAGAAGATTCTGCCAGTAGCGGTGAATCCAACTGCAGGGCTGTGAAAAAATCGGCAAAAGCTTCGTTCAAGGCGCCGCCCTCACCTTCATTTGGCAACTTGGCGAGAACCTCAATCATTGCGTGATATGTTTCGTGATACACGATCGAAGGATCTTGAGGAATTTTTCGGTAAAGCTCTTCATCGCCACGGCCCAAACGGATGTGGCCTCCGTAGTAGAAGGCTGTGTTTGTTTTTTGAGGGCTACCCACATGCAACTGCACATCGAGTTGAAAGGGAATCTCAACGCCGTATTGTTTTTCGATGGAATCTAGTGTTTGCGAGACGAAGTGATAAACCTGCACCTGATCAAATTTTTCGCTGTCGGGGTCATATTGAATTTGATCACCCGCAATTTGAACTTTTTCTGCTGAGAGAGTCGTGACTTTAGCGCGGCGACTATTCAATGTGCCGTCACCGACTAACCCACTCAAAGCGATGTTTTGAAGCTGACTGTACTTGGGGCCGAGGGGAAAAATCCGAGCGAACACTTGGGAGCTGGAAGTGGTGCTATTTAGCGCCGCGGGTTCAAAACCAGAGTCCAATCGTCGTTTCGACAAAACCTGATGGTCAGGGTCGATCAGAAATTCAACAAACTCGCCATCGGCATTTAGGGCGGTGACCTCGAATGACAAATGAATCCCGCTAAGGCTTGGTAGCCAAACGATTCGAGCTTTTTCGACTTTCAAAAGAGGATCATATTTTTTTAAGAAAAATTGGATAGTAAGAACATCTCGCTCCATCGTCTTTAACCGATCAAGATCTAAACTCAGTGCTTCGCTGGGCACTCGCGACGATATAAATATGGGCTGAGAGTTTCGCCATACCGTTTTAATAAATGAACTTTTGAGAGGGATGCCTGCCAAAAAAACTTCCTGAAACTGGATTTCTGCCGACCCGGCACGAATGGCTTTTGCTTCGGAGGGGCGGATGTTCTCAGGAGCTGAGAACTGTTGAGTGATGAGCGGCGGCCCGTGTTGGGAGGTGGTGTGAAACCACTGATGCTCTTCAAAGAGGGATTTTTTTGCACAACCGCTGAGAAGAAACAGAAGCAGCAAGGATCGTGAACTCTTCATGGCGCTCCCGGAGAGTGTAGAGACAGAGATCCCTGATTCTGACTCACACTCCGAAAGCTGTCATGTCCCGACAGCCGAAAAGGAAACCGGTTTAAAAAAAATTGTTACTGCTCACAATTTTTCAGTTAAGGTTCCACATCCACAACGGACTGAATGACAGAGCCGTCGGCATTTTTAAATTGGACATCATGCCGACCCGCTGCAAAGCGGCCCAAAGAAATTTCAACCTCAAACGGAACCAAAGCCATGGTGCAATAGCTCCCCACTATGACATTGGCGATCGGTTTAACCACGTGACTGAATTCATTGAGATGTTCGAGCTCTCCGTGACTCCAGGAGTAACATCCATTTGGAAAAACGCCTCTCGCGATCACATAAATGTCGCTCTCAGTTCCAAACCCGCCCGGAACAAAAACACTGGTCACACTGGCAAATTCCTTTTGAACCGGATTGCGGGGGATCGCTTGAGCCTGCGCATGAAAACTAAAAATTGAAATCGCAACTAGTATTGAAAAGATCTGCTTCACGATGAACCTCCTTGTTGAAATGAACAGGTTGAAAATAAATTCGTACTTTTGCCATCTCCTCACTGGACGAGGCGGGACTTTAAATTGCAATTCGCTTGCCGAAAGCAGAATGAAGTGAACGGCCATTCAGACAAAAATTGAAAATTATTCGAGGCAAAAGAGAAGCAAAAAGCAAAAGATCGAGGTGATATGTCTCCCTGTGAGCGGGAAGTGGAAAATATCTGGAAAAAGATAGAAGAAATCGCAGCGGATTTTATAAAAAAAGCCTCAGTCCTGGAGGGGGTTGGACTGAGGCTTAAGGTAACAAAGTCGCTTTACATTAACTTGATGCCGAGCGCGTAGTAGAACATCTCGTTAGGGCCCGAACTATAGCGAAGGCTTGGGAGGGGGTCCTGAGCAATCTCAAAGACGGGCCCAACGTGATGTAAAGACTCTTTAATTAAAACGACAACATTTCGATTTAAATATTTGTTGAGATCAATGATCTCTGAGTAGAGTTGATAAACTCCGCGATCTGTCGCGAGCTCATAAACGCCACCCTTCGCCAATCGCAACAAGCCAGAAGCGGCAATTGCACCTTGTCCCGGCTCAGCTCCGCCAGAAACTTGGACGATGAGCTCTTGGGAAATGACTTCCCCCTCCGGACCTTGAACCACGAAGTGGTATTCACCAGGAATCAAACCCAAAGAATTGATGGAGATCGCGGTTTCAAACGGAGTCTCAATAAACTCTGTAGAGCAATTGAGGCTGTCAGCTAAAGTGATTCTCACCTCAGATCCAAGAACCTCGTTCACCTTCAATTTGAGAGGCTCTAAACACAAAGTGTGAGAAACTCCCTGAACAATCAGGTATCCAAAATCTTGTTTGAACTGGACGACTTCAACAACGCTACCAGACTGACTTGAGGGCATAGCCGCCTTTGCAGTCATAGAGAGAACTAAAACTATGAGGATGTAAAAAGCGATCAACCAGTTTTTTGCGCCCAGAATTTTGTGAAACCCCTGTTTTAAAAGATGCTTCATAAGCTGCACTCCGCGATCACTGCTGCCCTGAGTCTCAACCACACTAGACTCTAAACTTGAGAGAGAATGAGTCTCGATCAGGCTCAGAGAAATTGGTGATTTTGATTGAGTCCACTGGTCCATGCATTGTTACTCTTCAAAAGAGATGCCAGCTAAAGATCGAGGATCGGAAAACTCAGAACCACTAAAATGTTTTTTAAGGGGATCTTGTGGATCCAAGTTGGGTCTCAGTTCAAAAGTGGAACCGTACCAAGATGGGTCTAGGAATTTGGAAATACCATGCTCCAGAGATGGCTTCTTTTTATAATTAGGGAGATGGCAGAGCAGATCGGAAGAGCACACGTCTGAACT
>CALCCV010000386.1 GCA_937900305.1 uncultured Pseudobdellovibrionaceae bacterium
GGATTCAGATGGTTGGAAATTGAGTCACGCAGATTTTAGGTGCGGAATGTAGGATCTTATGGTTCTCGGCATATTCTATTTATGTAACTTCAGATTGAGCGCCAGCCCTTGCAATTTTTTTCATAAGCCACTCCGAGCGACTAAGAGGCGCAGCCGCGCAAGTCGCGAGTTAATAGAGGCTTTGTTTTTCCTATCTTCCGTTTCAACTGTCTATTTGAGGTTGAGCGGAGAGGAGGTGCAGAGAACTTTTACCGTCGAGAGATTTTCGTTTTGGTCAGCACGGATTTCGATCCTCTCAGTTCGGGGGCTCACCTCCAATTGTCCGACAAACTCGCTCGTACGTTCGTTGTATTCCGAAATAGCGAGTCTCACCTTGTATTGCGGATCTTCGGGCAGGGCCCATACGATGGAGGCTTCCATTGGGGCGATCGTGCGCCAAAGATCGGGCCTTTGATTGTAGAAAGTTATCGGTTGGAAGACTTTGATGGATCGGACCGTCGATGGAAGTTCGCCTTCCTTCAACGGCTGCGAGGTAATTTCGAAAGTTTCGCTCTTGTTCTGACTTTTCCGTTCATCACTTGCACTGGCCACGGTGAAAGGTCGCGGATGCCAAAAGGAAATGGCTTTGTCCTGCCCGCCGAGCCGACACTCTAACTGCGCGGGTAGGCTCTGCAACTTCTTCAA
Organism: uncultured Pseudobdellovibrionaceae bacterium; assembly: GCA_937900305.1. Classification (GTDB taxonomy): domain Bacteria; phylum Bdellovibrionota; class Bdellovibrionia; order Bdellovibrionales; family Bdellovibrionaceae; genus CALCCV01. The sequence continues at coordinate 685 of CALCCV010000386.1, forward strand.
AATTTTCGGTGGCCGTTCTCTTTCCGAAAGATCTTGGACAGCCAGAATGCTTGGGGCTGGAGGTCTTCGCAAGCGCTTCAGAACTTCTGCCAATGAGATTTTGTTTTGATCTATCAGCTCGGCAATTTGGTGGCGAATGGGAGTGGTGTCTACGCGTGGACGACCGCGCAGCGCGATCTTAGCTTCATGAAGCTTAAACAACGATTTTTCAATCGTTGAAAGTTGATAAAAAATGTCGTCAAGTTCCACGCGCAACAAACCTACATCTTGAATAGCCAATTGTTTCTTCCGGCATCCTGCAGGAAGTTTCGACTCGTCGATGTAATCGTCATCTAGCTCTTCCACTACGCCTGTGTCATTGCGGTAAAAGTTCAAAAGGTGCATGGTCCGACTGAGCATCCAAGACAGAGAAACCTTTTTCCCCGGTGAATAGGGATGGTTGATATTTTTTTGTGGCAGGATTTCGTCAACGATTTGCAGAAGAGCCTCTGTCGTTGGATCGTCAAACGACGCATAGATATCATTGGGATTAGATGGTGTCAGAAAAAATGTGTCGGCAAAATAGGCGACCTCGGTGGAACCTTTCAGGCAGAGGATCACGTCACCACCGCCACCCACACCTGGACCATGAACAGGTCCCGCGTATGCACGTCCGGTCAGTAAGACGGCTGTCAAAAAGATCATCAGTATCGAAGCCTGCCTGCGCATTGAGATCCTTTCAGTGTAACCCAGTTGTAAAAGTGCAAAACGTTGGCCATCGTTTGAAGGAAAACCTGCCGTGAATGCGACTACACTGGAAACAAATCAAACGTAAATACCACCGCTTCTTCGGTGTCAGAGGGCCCCGCAACCGCCATGCATTCTTCGATAAAATCAGTCAGCATTCGCTTGAGCTTCTGGAAGTCGTGCTGGCTTAACGACTGAACATTAGAAAAGTGAATACCATCACTTTCGCTAGAGAATGCGTCAAGCACTGCGCGCCCTCGCCAATGTTGGTGAAATGCTGGTAGATGGAGAGCTGTTCGACTTAGAAACTTCTCACCAGTCTGGTAGTACCACCGGTTATTTTTGAAAACCACGAAACCGAGGGATGCTAAATAATCTAAAGCGCCTTTCACAAGATCGAGACTGAGTGCCAAGCGCACCGCAATTTTCTGTTCAGATTGAAATTCAGGAATGCTGGTCAGTATGTGAATGGCGCTAAAGTGCCACGAAGTGTAATAGCGAAAGAGCGTAGGATCCGCAGTCACTTCAGCATTCCGGTCCGTCCGTGCACTCAGTTCGTCGTACTTTTTACGAATCTTTGTTAGCTTTGCCTTCAAGGCTTGGCGGTACTTAGGTCGCGCTGCGCGCTCCCACTCCACTAGGGTCATGAAATACTCAGATTCGTCGTTATCGAACTGCCAGTGCTGAGTTAAACCAAATGCATGGTCGGGAGTGAGATGAATTTCAGTGGATAACACCCGTGACAGGTAGGGTCGTTGACAACCGGCAGCATCGGCAAGCACCGAGAGCTGGCCACGATTTTCTTTCCCCTGAATACAATAGGACAAATAGCTTTTATAGTGATCGAAATCGAAAACACGTTGTTTTGACATATTGCTAAAAGGTTACCAAATGGGGAACTTTTTAACAATTTCTATATCGATGCTTTGCAATATCGATGCTATATTGGCTTCACCCCCGGATCATCCTTCGATTGTCGAGCGCTGATCTAAACCCTCGAAACTAGGAGTCAATATGAACCCATCTAAGTCAAAATCAGTCCAATTGTTAATTTTCGCGCTTCTTACGCTGGTCTTCAGCAGCGCCGGCGCTGCTGAATCTTGTCGTCTGAAGTCAATGAGTCCTTGCGAGAGCCATGAAGCTTTGGTTACTGCCGATCTATCAAATGGTCTAGGCAATGCCGATTACTGCGTCGACACTCGATCAGTGTGGATGGTGCACACAGCGGATTTTCGAGAATACTACTTCGGAAACAGTGGACTCGCGACTGCTGCATTCTACGAGAAGCAGACTTCCGAATGTCCTGCAGGTGGCGTCTGCTTTGACAGTCCGCTTGAAACTTCGGCCGCGTCCGCCTTGCAAATCATCTGTGGCTTGAGCTCACTCTAATAAATCAATATTCATCTGCACAAGATTCTCGGTTTTCGATTTTCTCACTTTCCCTTCTGTCGATTTGATCAAAGCCAGAATCTCTTTGACTCCGGAGAACTATTTGTATGATTCGAAATTGGGTGGCTCCGTTGTACGAAATCGGACAGGCTGTCGAACAACTCGAGGCTTTTTTAATTGAAATCTCAGACTGAGAATGAGGAAATTGAGAAGGAAGACCCAGGGCCTACCTGACCAAATTGCAAAATAAAGGCTTTGTTTGCCCTATCCTCATTTTTGGCACTTGCACTACTCGGCCGTTGTCACTGACTCCATCGCCTTAGATTCATTCAGCCGGAATATTTTCAGGTGGACGGCGATCTCTCCCATGAAAGGCAAGGGATTCACGATATTTTCCCGGATGAGGATGGGGCGTCCCTGCAGCATGATCATTTGGAAGAGTTATCACCACAAACCGACTGTACCGAGGTTCATCAAAAAAACCCATTGCGAGGGTCGAGCGATCACTGTTTGAGTCGAGCATGGCTGAATTTAACTTTTCCCGAAGTTCTTCTTTATCAGCCCGCCCGAAATATTGAATGAACTGGTGGGTGACTGTGACTGGCACAGAATTCAAGCCAAAGATCGGAAGAGCGTCGTGTAGGGAAA
>CALCCV010000387.1 GCA_937900305.1 uncultured Pseudobdellovibrionaceae bacterium
CTGGGCTGCGACGTTCTAATTGGCTGGCTAACTAACTAGCTTGCATCCACTACTAAGTAGCGTTAGGTTCTGGCCTCACAGCGTCGGGGCGTAGCGCAGCCTGGCTAGCGCACTTGCATGGGGTGCAAGGGGTCGTGGGTTCAAATCCCGCCGCCCCGACCATTTTTGTTTCTGTACGAACCCCCGTCCGGTTGATCCCGGTCGGGGGTTTCGTTTTTTGGGCCTGGCGCTTCAAGTTCCGCGCCGTAAACTTCCATAAGGATTCGGCCATCTTCGACCGTGATTTTTCTAACAATGCCCGACAAGGTATCCGCCTGAACGGATAGGGGCTGCCTCTCAAAACCTTGCCGGAACATCCTAAGAAGCTCAAAGGCCGATTTGGCGTCCACCAGCCTATCGGATAGATTTTTCAGGTCTTCTTTCACAAGGAGAATTTCGCCCTCCACACCCAGCCGCTTTTCTTCAAATTCCCCGACCTTCTTTTGCAGAATTTGCCTTGTTACTTTATCGTCACATTCGCTGATGGTTTCGATCAGGTTGTCCAACTGATTGGACACCTTCCTTCGTTCATTTTCTTTCGACATCAACAGCGAGCGCAGATGCTCCAACCGTTTTGACTCATCAGTGTGGGACTCCCTGACCAGCTTTGCCAGAAGCTCTTTGTCGTGCGCTACAACCTTTAGGCGCTGTAAAACCGCTTCCTCTATGTCGGTCGCAGGAATGTTTTCGAGCTGGCAGCGCTTAAGGTGTCGATCCCCTTCTTTAAGCATCTTGCGCTTATGACCGTAATAAAAATATTTTCCACCCTTGCCATTACCGGATTTTCCAACCAATTCTGCGCCACACTCAGCGCAAACCAGAAAACCCGTTAGCAAATAGGTATGGACGCATTTTCGCGCTTTCTTACGATTTGCAGACATTAGGTCTTGAACGTCTAGGAAGACTTTCTCATCAATGACAGGAGCCCACTGAGCATCGGTGAAATAGTAACGGTCATCTTCCTTCAGCTTTGACGGATCTTTGCCGCGATTGCGTTTATTGACCTCACGCTGAGCGATGTAAACGCGGTTTGTGAGGAGAGCGTAAAGCGATCCGTAAGTCCAACGGCTTCCGCCGAGCTTTCTACCATCCTTTGCAATCCATTCTTTCGTGCGATAGCCGTTCTCATTCAGGTAATCGAGCAGCTTCGCCATTTTTTTCAACTCAAGAAACTTTCGGAAGATCATTTCGACGTATGCGGCTTCATCTTTGTTCACTTCGCGGTGATTTGGCTTATTGGGTACGGCGTCGTAGCCAAGAGCGACGGAACCGCTGGCCAACCCACGCTGCGCCCGTGCTCTCGCACCTTTCTTAATGCGATCAACGATTGTTTCTCGTTCAAACTGAGCGAAGCTGATTGCTTGAATCAGCATCAACTCACCCATCGGAGTGGATGTATCAAAATTTTCTTTAAGACTGATGAACTTGATGTCGTGTTCTTTGAAGAAATCCCAGACGTGACAGAAATCTTTCACGCGACGGCTGAGGCGCGAAAGCTCCGTCACAACTACCATGTCGATCTTGCCGTCTTCGATGTCTTTGCAGAGACGTTTGAAGCTAGGGCGGTTCAGATCCTTACCCGAAAGATCCTTGTCGATGTACCAGTCGATAATTGATCCCCAGCTTCCACCACTTTGCATGTTTTTATAATCTACAAACTCCTTAATTCTCTGAGGGTGTGAAACAAGCGATCCCTCTTCTCTCTCATCGCCGGTTGGAGAAAGGCGAACGTAACCAGCAATGCGAAAAGCTGCCGCTTCGTGAGTTGCCTGAGACTCAGGTTTTTGAACCTCGCGTCCCTTTTCTTGTCTCCTCCACGATGCGGATAATTTGCCTTGCGAGCTTGTCTGTTCGTTCTTCATTTTCACTACTTCCTAACTCAATTTTTCTGACCTCAAATACATAGTCTTTTTTACCAATTCTTACATGATTTTGAAAGTTTAAAGGCTCTTTTTCAGCGCCAAATACTGTCCTTTCCACGAAAATTTCTCCAGATTTTCGCGCTCTCCAGAGTATCGTGGTGGAACGTCGCTTGTGATTTCACAGACCCCTTTACCGGGTATCTCCAATCGGTTTTACGCATGTTTAAATGGTTCCCTCCTTACTCATTGCTACCCCCCTTGCCGCTGTCTTTGGTTGCCTCGATAGTGGCGGCGAGCACTCGTCCAAGGAACTGCTCTTTGCTTAGGCTGCCACCTTTTTCCGAGTGCGAGCGATACAGCAGCTCAAGGCGGTCTGCATTGGATAGAGCCGCTTCCTGCAACTCTTTTCGGTCTTCGTCCGTTACTTTCGAGATAGCTTTTGCAACGTAATCGCTGAAGCTAATGCGACGGCCAAAGTCCTTTTTGTTCAACTTCGCGAGGTCGCGACGAATCGCACGCGCAACATCTTTATGCACGCGGATCGGAACAGTATTAGTTTGGTTGTTCTTGATTGATTGAGGCTTTTGATTCTGATCGTTCGGTTCCATACGGACTCCTGATTGAGTGAAGTCCGCGATGGTTGGTAGGGCTTCGGACAAGTATTGTGATGGCGCTGGACGTAGAGGCCGTCGGAAACTTGAGATTTATTGATGCGGTGAAAAGGACAGCAACAAGCATCTCAGTCGGATTTTTTCTTCGTCATCTGAATTTAGAAAAGTATTTGTAATATCCACTGTTTCGCCTCCTTTCTTCTGAGTGGTCCCCTATGACCTCGCAATAGCCAAACGAAAGCACAGGTCATAGGGCTACAAAGTAATACTGTTACCCCGTAAATCGGTGAATACTTGGCTCTCGCCTTCCTTCCATTTTGAAAAATCAGAGTAGTAAAACTTCGGTGTGTTCTCACCGATAACTTCTTTCTCGATGCTACGAACATAGCTAGTTAACGCTTCATCTTTACCGATATAGAGAACAAACGGGATAGATTTGTTGTTGTAGTATCGTGCGATCAAAGTCTTGTAACGGTCTTTGTACTTGGGCGAGTATTCATACTCTAGCGCCGCACAGTGAGTTCGCTTGTCCCCCAGAATCTCCACGACAGCATCGGGCCTGAGTTCGTCCATAAAGTAACGATCTTTGTCAAACGACAAGCCGTCGCTGGAGAGTAGGTTTTCTGGATAGTAGTTTTTCACGCGCTTAGATTGCAGCAAAGTAAATCGAATATCGACTAAATCAAGGTCATGGTGAATCGCTCGACTCCCAAGTTCTCGTTTTACATTTTCTCCCTTCGGTTTGATGTATTGACTAAAACCACTAGCGCCGAGGTGGTAGATCATTTTGCTACTCAGTCCCTCATAGAAGTTTCGTCTAATCAACTTGAAACGACACAATTTGTTCAGACGGTTTTGTAGACTCCGAATGTTATAGCCAGTGAAAACATCGCGCAGAATTTGCCTACTCTTGGCGACTTTAATTCCATACAGGTAG
>CALCCV010000388.1 GCA_937900305.1 uncultured Pseudobdellovibrionaceae bacterium
TTCGCGCAGCTGGGCAAAAAATGGCAAGACCTCTTGTGGTGTTAAAACGGCGGTGGGTTCATCGAGAATCAAAATCTGGGGGTGGTGAATCAGAGATTTCAAAATTTCGACTCGCTGTTGTTCTCCCACCGAGAGCTCGGAGATTTTTTTCTGCAAAGGGACTTCGAGGCCATACTTGCGAGCCAGATCTTCAATGACGACGATTTGTTTTTTTAGCCGCAGAGGTCGCCAAACTTGGCGCGGTCCCATTTGTAACAGAATATTTTCAAGGGCTGAAAGCTCTTCGGCCAAAACAAAGTGCTGGTGGACCATGCCAATTCCACTGCGAATGGCGTCGAGGGAAGAGTGAAAGTGCACTTCTTTTTGAGCCACTCGCAGAGTTCCAGACGTGGGCGCAAACAAGCCGAAAAGAAGATTCATCGCGGTCGATTTGCCCGCGCCATTTTCGCCAACAATCGCGTGAATGGTGCCGGCCTGAACCGAAAATGTAAGCCCACGGCAGGCAGGGATCTTGCCAAAATCCTTGCTTACATTTTCAAACGAAAGGATTTCTGGGGCCTCTTTGCTCATGTGGGTGGAGAGCCTTATTTTTTAGTGTAATAGTCGGGGACAGTGATTTTCCCGGCCAGGATTTGTTTTTTTAAGTCTTCGACCTTTTGGCGAATTCCCGCCGGCAAGATTTTTTCGTTGTACTGGTCGACGGAATAATCGATCCCTTTGTCTTTCAGACCCGCGCGCACGACGCCCGCTTTGAATTGGCCGGCTTGGGCTTGTCGAATGGTTTCAAAAACGGCGAGATCCACCCGCTTCAGCATGCTCGTTAAGATGACACCGGGTTTCATCCAGTTTTGGTTGCTGTCGACACCGATGGCATATTTCTTTTGCTCTTCGGCCGCATCAAAGACACCAGAGCCAGAAGCTCCCGCGGCTACGAAAATGACATCGACCCCTGCGCCAAACTGACTCAAGGCCAGCTCTTTGGCTTTGGTGGGATTGTTCCACGCTTCGTTGGTCACGCCCACGTAGTTTTCGCTCAATTGAATTTTGGAGTTGGCGTGTTTAGCTCCAGCGGCATAACCCATTGCGAAACGGCGGATGAGGGGAATGTCCATTCCCCCCACGAACCCGACCTTGGCCGTCTTCGAAGTCCAGGCCGCAATCGCACCGACTAAAAATGAACCCTCGTGCTCTTCAAAAAGCAGAGATTTGACATTGGGGAGGCTTAATTCCCCATCGACTAGGGCAAAATGGACGGTTGGAAACTGCGCTGAGACTTTTTTAACGGCTTCGATTTGGGCAAATCCCACTCCGATGATCAGATCGAAGTTCTTTTTCGCAAAGGAGCGGTGCAGATTTTCGGTGGCCGTGTTGTCAGTGGCTTCCACATATTTCAGCTCGATCTTCAGATCTTTTTCGGCCTGGGTCGCGCCGGCGTAAGCCGCGCTGTTAAAGGATTTATCGTCTTTGCCACCCTTGTCTAAGACCAATCCCACCTTGAAAGCGAGCGCTGGAGAGCTAAATCCAGAACAAAAACCAAGTGCTAACGCCAAGCAGATTTGCAGTCTTACACACAGCTTTACACACACGGAATCACCCCTCGGAAATCGTTCGTTGATGAAGATGCGACTCTTATTAAGGTCCCTTCATTTGTCGAGGCTAGGTCTTGGACCCTGCAACATGGAACGAAACTTGAAATATGACATAGTTTATGAGGCCGACGGGGAATTAATCCCAGCCTCCAGGAACGAAACGCAAATTGAAAACACAAATTGCCGATGTCCCACTCAAAGTCAGATGAGGATGTCGCCACAGGGAGGACAAATATGGATTCACGATCATCAGCAGCTTCTGAGGTTGTCGTTCTAAAACCAGGTCAAATGAGCTTGAATGCCACGCTCAATGACAGCTTCCGTTACAACCCAGCTCCTGCAGCCCCCGTCAGTCCCGGCTATCAAACGCAAACCAACGATCTGGCCTATGAAGTCATTCACCTCAAAGAAGGAGAAGTGCTGTTCCGCGAAGGCGAAACTCCAAAGGGTGTTTACTTCGTGCAAACCGGTTGCATCAAAATGGTGGTGAACCGCAATCTTCAACGAGGTCGCACGACGTCTCCAGAGTACGTCACTAAACTGGTGCCTCCAGGTGAGTTTTTTGGTTACAAAGCTTTGGTCAAAGGAACTGTTTCTGCGTCCATGGCTAAGGCCATTCGTCCCACAGTGGTTTGGCTTTATCCTCGACACATCGTTAGTCAAGCGATCGAATCAGCCAGTCCACTTTTGAAACTGGTGATTCAACAGGCCGTTTCGGACATCGAGTCCTACGAAACCACGGGTCAGCTTCATTACTTGGCCAGTGTTCAAGAACGAATTGCTTATCAGTTGGTTTTACTAGCCGATAAATTTGGAGTGCAAACTGATCAGGGCGTTTCTTTAAATCTCAAACTCACGCGCAATGAGTTTGCTCAACTTGCGAGTACGATTAACGAGTCTCTGTCTCGTCATCTCACTGAATTTAAGAATGAAGGTCTGATTGACCTGAACGGAAAAGAAATCATCATCAAAGACAAACGGGGTCTAATGCTGAAGTCAGGAAATTTTCACGCAAACGCCTCGTTGGCTTGAAGTTGATCGCCCCCGACTACAGCCTCACGACATAGGGCCGCAGACGTCTTGTCTCGCGGTCTTTTCGTCTGTCCGCCCAAGTTCTAGAAAATCAAATCGGGTGCGAATTCTCGTCAGAGTTTCTACCGTTTTGAAGTACACTCAAAAATGTTAGTATTGTGAATTAGTGTTAGTTATAGTTAGTAGTGTTAGTTAGTTTTTTGATCCGACCACCACCACACCCATCCCCCAAGTTTGGTTGACCACCTCAACCGACTCGAAGGCGAAGCGAAGGCTTCGCCTTTTTTTAATTTAATAATTATGGACCAGAGGGTTCTGGCGATGGAATCTCTTCTAATGTGACCTGAGTCGTGATCTTGTCACCGTCAGGCGCATCCGGCTCAATCACTTTTTTGATCAAAAACGCTGTGTCGGCAGGAAAAAGGATTTCGGCTTCACTGCGTTTTGAAAAACCATAGATGGCCACTCGGCGGGAAGGTCCGCTTTTGGTTGGTAGGATCGTGAACATCAAGTCTCCTGATCCAAAGTGTGCGTCGGGAGAAAGGGGCGGAGTCGGATTGTCAGCAAAATACTTTTTCTGGCAGGTGGTGCTGTCTTGAACAGATCTAGGATTTCTTGAGTACAGGAGATCCTGCAGGCCTGAAATTTCATCATCGGGACCTAGGCCTTCGGCAGCTCGAATTCGCGCTTCGAGTTCTTTCTGATCGCCGGCGCTCATCGGAATGAGATCGGGGCCGAAGGCGACTTCTTTCACACATGAGGAGCTGGTCCATTTTTGAAATCGAAAGGGCGCTTCGGATGCCACAAAACTTCTCCCGCGCAGGCTGTCCCCCCGGTACACAGTCTCGTTGTACTGAAATTCAGGGTACTGACCGAGCTTATGAATTGCCGACTTTAAGATTCGATTGAAAACATCAAAGCCTTCATAATTTTTATTCTGCGGTTTGAGCGCGATGGCGTGGGGTTTTAAATAGCCGTGGTACTCAGCCGTGTATCCAGCGATGGCCAAGGCTTCGGCGCTATTGAGTTTTTTCTGGGCGACAATCTGGGTGTATCTGCATTTCATCGAATAGGCACTTTCTCGACTCATCAATGTGCTGCAAATACTTGGACCCCATTTGTTTAAAAAGAACTCTTCTTCCTTCCCCAACGATTTGCGATCTTCGAAATTGCAAAATTTTTCAAAAGTCTTTTCTATTTTTTGAATTTCCAGAGTTTGCCGCCGACTTTCATATTCGGATTGCGTAAGATCGCAAGCCGCAAATGCGGCTTCAGCAGTGGAGACTTCAGCGGCCGCAGGCAAAGAATCGAGAGCGACAGCGCCGAAGAGCCAAAAAAGGCTAAAAAAAAATGAATGGTTCATATGTAAATCCTTTCACTCGATTGACTATTGTTTAGAGCAAATGTGAAGCCATCGGAGAGTTCTGAGGACTGCGGCCAATTTTTGTGAGCTCGGTCTTGCAGGGCAAGTGGGATTTGATTTTGCAAAGAATCAGGATCATGCGCGGTAACCGATGGAGGTGGTCATGGTAGGACTCAGATCTAAAATTTGGCAACGACCCTTCTTCGGGATGATGTCGGCATTGGTGATCTGTCTAACTTGCCAACACCTATTTGCCAATTCGGCGCTTCGTCCACTCTCCGAAGAGTTAGTCACTCCTGGGGATTCTTACATCTACAATACATATCATCCTTTCTACAGCTATATGAAAAAACCCGATCTGGACGAGTATTTGGTAAAACATTACGGTAGCTTCTCGCTGTTACTGACTGAGTTTCCAAGCCAGATTATGCTGCTCGATAGGGAAGAGTTTCAGACCCGAAGACTTATCAAACTGGCGTTGAGTTTGATTTTTAAAAATAAAAACTCAGAAAAATTTTGCGATTTGCCCTTTCGAAGTGAAAAGGACCGGGCTCATTTCTTTGGTTTGCAAGAAGAGGAGATGCGCGAATTGCTAGAAGAAACAGGTGCGGAGACCTCATGCAAGTTGGTTTCCACGCCAGATGGCCTTTGGATCTCAGAGCAGCGTTTGTTCCAGCTTATCATCTATAATGACAAAGATTATCCTCTTCTTCATAGGGACAAGGACTATCCCCTCTTTTCGTGGACGGACACTGGTTTAAAAACAGTTCTCTTCCTCGACTTGGAAGTCGACACATTGCAAACGATCGCTGAGGATCTCGTGCACGAATTTGTGATGAGTTTAGATGCGTTCACCTGGTCGACAGTGCCGAGCCCTCCCGTGTCGAGCAAACAGAGGGCGCAAATTTTAAAGGATCCAATCCTGCAGCTGGCTTTGGCTTCGCTGCGGGCTGAAAATTTAGTGAATCAGTTTTTTGGCCGGCCGTTCCAGTCCCTTTGTTCGTGGGATCGGCGCAAGGTTGAAGATTGGGCCAGCTTGTTAATAGATCTCCGGACCAATGAGTTTGGGCCGTTGGTGAGGACGTCCCAGGATTGGCTCTCAAACCCGCAGCCACTGACCGACGCGGATCTCAAGGTCAGTTTCAGATTGCTCGAGGAATTACAAAAAACTGCGAATGGTCGGGAGCTGTGCCGGTCGTTGTCTGAAACTTCGTTGATCACCACCGGTCAAATTCAAGGTCGGTCTGGGCCGCGAGCCAAGATGACGGGTGGAGGGTCTTAGTGATGATTTCGAACAATGCCAAAATTTCTGCCGATCTTCTTAGCCAAGCGGAAGCTCATCTGTTTGCGGGAGAGCTCGCCCTGAGTGAACAAACGCTTTCTGCGTGCGAACCGCAGGAAATTTGTTGGCAGCGCAAAAAAAATCATTTGCGCGCTAAAAATCAATTTGCCCGCGGAAACTATGAGCAGGCTGTGACCATTCTTGAAGAGACGCTTGGCAGTCACGGCAGTCATGTTTTGCTCTTGGCAGATCTATTGCTAAGTTATTATATGCTTAATAAGCACTTGGCTTGGGTTGAAAATTTGCCAATACTCGAAAGAAATTTGGCGAAACTTAAAAACGATGTTTCTGACGAACACTGGGCGCGCGCGGCGATCACTTGCGGAAAGTTTTTAGAAGAATTGGGGCAAGTGAATGAAGCCATCTTGTTGTACCTCGAGTGCTGCGCGAAAACGGAAGCCGGTGCATTCTGGCACGAGCGGGCACTTTGCCAGCTCGTTCGTTGTGCGGCCTTCTTCAATGAAACTGAAGTTCTCAATAAATACTATCCGCTGTTGGTTCAGTTCTCCTTGCCCCAGGCAAAGGGGTTTCATCTCTCTGAAAGAGTGCATGCGCTTTTTATGGCCGAGCTGTCATTGTTCGGGCCCGGCGAGTATCTCGGCCGGTTTGAAAAGGTTCGTGAGGCATTGGCAGGGCAAGACGAAGACGTCCGCTGGATTTTTTTCGATATGCTTGAGATGCTGTTGCTGAAAAATTGTCGGACATCCGCCGATCTTTTGGTCTTGGCAAAACCGTTTTCTCCTGACAATGACTACGAAAGGTCGTTGTTGATCTTGCTGTCGGTCGGATGGTCCAATTTTGAAAAAGTGAATACCGAGAGCTTAGCGCCCTGGGAGAGAGTGAAAGTTTGGTTGCTATTGAGTCCGATAGATTCGCTGGCGCGAGCTCGACTTGGTCAATGGTCCCTTAGCTTGAGTTCAGGGTCGCAAAAAATTTTCGACAGATTTTTGAAAAATCGAGAAAAGATGTTCGGCCAAAACTCCCTGGTGCTCAAACCGGATTTTCAAATTCAAGTTCAAGATCAAATTTTAAATGTGGATTCGAAGAAAATTTTGTATCGGATCTTGGTTCAATTCAGAAACACTTGGGAAGTTGATCTTGCCGACATCATCGGCGCCATTTGGCAGACTCAGGGACAAAGTGAAGGCCTCGAAGATCGGCTGCGGGTGAATGTCAGCCGGGTGAATTCTCTTCTTAAATCCTATTTCTCTGGTCAAAATGTTCTGCAGTTCAGAGACAAAAAACTTTGTCTCAACCCCAATGTCCGAATTCTTTGAGCTGGCCTCAGATACGGCCTCCCGAGCGGTGTTGTGCACTTAAGATCCGCCAGTGACAGAATACGGCACCTCATCTCTCTCCATTTTATAGCATTTTCGCTGAAAAAAATGATTGAGTTGAGTAAATTGAGGCACAACCATTTGACTGGAGAATTTTATGAAAACCGCTACTCTCGCTGCCATGACGGCTTTGTTGTTTGGAAGTTTTGCACTGGCGACCTCTGTTGAAATCGAACCCCTGCAAGACATTTGCTGGAATGGTGAAAACATTCGAGATGACATTGATACCAGTGATTTTGCTTGCGCTAAGGTTTTGAATTACTTTTCGATGGTTTCAACAGACCAATTGCATATTCAGGGTGTTTGTCAGCAGATCGGTGTCGAGCAAAGGAGCTGTCCCGTCTGGGGCACAGGTTTAAAAAATGTAGAAATCTTTCATCGAGCTTCCGATCAAAGCGTCAAATTGCCGGTGGTGACCGGCTTGGATGAGAGAGATTGCACGAGTCTTCAAGCTGCGCTGTCAAATTTGCAGACGAAGAGCGTTCGTTTTCAGTCGCTGTGCAAATCCACAGGAGGTTCAGGGGCGTCCGGCCGCGACCTTCAAGTGACGGTGATTTTTAAATGACGAAAGTGCACCCCATCATTTCGAGTTGCTGCGCACGGTGACCAATAGGTCGGAGTTGAATTGCGCGGCGGGGGTGACGATGGGTTGGTCCAAATCTAAATTTCTGTGGAGCTTGGCCAGACGCTCCTTCAGAAGCAGTTGAACTTTGGGGCTGTTTAAGTTCATGTCTCGCCAGCGTTCAACTTTTCCAACTTCCAGTTGCAGGGCCATGAGATAGGCTTTGAAAACCAGTTCGCTGCAATAGATTTTCGAGTCACTCCATTCAAAAAAGATATCGTACGGTTTGTCGAAGAATGTTTTCGCCGCTTTGCGGAGGGCTTCAACTTTGACTTTATCGAGGACGGCCACCTTTGGGTTGATCCTTTTGACCACGTAGATCCCGCTTCGACCGCGGTCCATGAATTTTTTCAGAGGAGTTTTCATGACCTTGCTGGAGGCTTCGTAGGCGTACCAGGTTGCTCCTTCTTTAAAGACCAAGGCGACGTGGGTCCATTTTGAATTTGTGGCTTCACTGATCGCCGCACTTTGGCCGCTCAAGCTGATTTGAAAAATGATATCACCCTCTTGAATTTCTGAGGAAATCGCGGGTGCTGGTTTTGTTTCGGGAGTTGGCTCGGGCTGTTTTGGTTCACTCACCGGAGGAGTTGGAGTTACCAAAACTTCATCGCCACCATTCGCTGGAGTTTCTGGTGCCGGGGTGACTGGCTCCGCCTCGACCTGCGGTGCTGGCTCAGGATTTTCGGGAATCGGCTCGAGGGTCGTGCCTTCGTCTTGAGGACCCACGTCTTCAATTTGAGACTGGCTGTGAAGCTGCGATTTTGCACACGCAAAACTCATCAGCGATGCCAAAACCAAAATCATTTGAAAACCCATCTTTGATTTTTTTAGCGAAGTTTTTTGCACACCCTCTCCCTTCGAGATCGGGCTCAGAGTACAGTTCACAATCTCTATTTTCAATACCGATAAAATTCAATTGTGGTGACAAATTTAGGCGCAGGTGCTCAATTCCACGATTGAAAAAATGCCTGACCAAATTCTGGACACGTCCTTCACTCGGGATTTAGTTTCTATTGACTAAAATTGACCTCATCGTTAACTCTGCGGCGCACTCCTCACGGGCGCCGTGCGCTGACTGGATTCTATTTTGTCTGATTTCCATCCTTCACATCCTGATTCGCCTTCGTTGCAATTGCAACCGATCGGTCGCGCCAAATCTTGCTTCAAACAGAAATTTGGAATTCCTCGACAGTCGATGACTTCGTCGGCGGATGCGGTGATTGAACTTTTTCCCCATGTGCAGCCAGAACAATCGTTGCAGGGCTTGGCTGATTTTTCTCATCTCTGGGTCGTTTACTGGTTTCATCAAAATTCGAACACTCGGTTTCACGCAAAAGTTCATCCACCTCGACTCGGGGGTGAGAGCATCGGGGTGTTTGCAACTCGGTCTCCGCATCGGCCAAATCCGATAGGCCTTTCATTGGTGAAAATCGAAAAGATTCAAGGGGCCGAGATTTTTGTCTCGGGCGTTGATTTTGTTGAGGGCACTCCCATTTTGGATTTAAAACCTTATTTGCCCGAGATTGAAAAGCGCGAAGCCATCGGAGGCTGGGCCGACCGTGTGCCATTGCGCCAGGTGAGCGTTGAATTCTCTGCACCAGCGGACGAACAAATCGCCAATTGGTCGCGGCAAGAGGGACGGGCACAGATCCGCGATCTCATTGTTCAGCTGGTCTCGCAAGATCCGCGACCCTTGGTGTATAGAGGGGAGTCGGCTGACTATCGGGCCACCCACGTTTTTCAACTTCATGAGGCTGATGTTGAATTCTGTTTTCACTCGGATGACCGGGCCGAAATTCTGCAAATCAAGAACCCCAGATTTTCAAAAACGTAACTCTATTGGGCAAGAGCTGCTACCGGTAGATCAAATTTTCAGGGTCTTGCGCAGACTCGGGACGGCAGCGAAATCGTTTTTGACGTGGCCCCTGCCACCTCGCTATACCAATTCCAAACGAGGAGGCCCCAATGTCTTCAGAAATGCCCCAAACGACCCGCGCCGATGGGTCTGCCACGCTCATTCCAACCGGATCGGCTCGCCGAGTCCCCGAACTCAGTTTGCGCTCTTATTCTGAAGGCACAGCCGAACAAAAGGCTCAGTTTTCTCGCGAGCTGTACACTGGATTTTTAGAGTACGGCTTTGTCATTTTGAAAGATCACCCGGTGCAAGCGGCGCTCTTGCAAAAGTGTTACTCCTTACTCGAGAAATTTTTTGCACTGCCCACAGAAGCGAAACGAAAATACATCTCTAAGCAGGGTGGTGGTCAGCGGGGTTACACTCCGTTTGGTGAGGAGCACGCCAAAGATTCGCCGGTGATGGATCTAAAAGAATTTTGGCACGTTGGGCGCGAGCTGACGCCGGGCCATGAGATGAGCGGAATTTATCCCGAAAACATTTGGCCCACGGAAATTCCTGAGTTTAAGCCGACGTTTTTAGAAGTTTTCGAGAAGCTGGAGAAGGCCGGCGACGTGATGTTGGAAGCCCTGACAGGACCCTTGCAATTGCCGGCTCCATTTTTCGATAAAATGGTTCACAACGGAAATTCGATTTTGCGGCTGTTGCACTATCCTCCGATTCCAGAGGGCGTTGATCCTCGGTGCATTCGTGCAGCGGCCCACGAAGATATCAATTTCATCACCCTTTTGCCGGCGGCAACGACTTCGGGATTGCAACTGCGCGATCGGGATGGGCAATGGCTCGACGTGGGCGGCGACCCGGGGGATTTGATTGTGGATTCGGGCGATATGCTCTCACGTCTGACCAATGAGGTGATCCCTTCAACAACGCACAGAGTAATTAACCCTGCAAATTCGGCCAATGTCAGTCGTTATTCGATGCCGTTCTTCATGCATCCGCGCTCAGAGGTGCTTTTGCAGTGTTTGCCTTCGTGCCGAGGGGCTGGCGAAAAGTTCGCTGATATCACCGCGGGCGATTTTTTGATGCAAAGGCTGCGTGAGATTGGTTTAATCAAATGACGAAATGGTTCAACAAAAAAAACGTCTCCTCATTGGTCTGCTAACTCTCGCGACCCTGCTCTTGGCCGTTTGGTGGATGAATTCGCATTCGGCCGCAGACTCGACCGCGGAATCTACGCCCGCAACCACAGTGGCAGAAATGATCGAACAATCCGATGACCCTGCGACCGCCGCGGCCCACGCGGTGCCTGACAGCACAGACCCAACCGCAGACGCGACCGCAGGTAAGCCTGGCACTTCAAATGCAGCTAAGGCGTCGGCTGAAGTGGATTTGCACAAACGTTTTCAATGGGCCCTTCAACAGATGGGCGAGTGTTTGGGAGTTCAACCCGTTATGGATGACAACGTTCAACCGAGTTTGTCAGATCTCGAAAGCGCCCTGCAGTCTGAGTGGGGAGCCATTGCGGTGAAGAGCGACGATTGGACTTCGTCTGAAATCGAAATGCCGGATGGCTCTCGCCGGCAGTTGAAGCTGGAGACAGATTATGATTTTGGCACCCCGCCTCTCAAACGCCTGAAGGTTTTTTCGAAGCGAGATTCCGGCGATCCCATTCAGATTGAAATTCCTAAAGATCACGCCGATGAGCCGACCGATGGCATCATGGATTCTTACAAAGCCGAGGGCAAAGTCGTCTCAGAAGATCTGGGTGGCCGAGCTTATTTCAAAGATGGCCAGGAAATTTCCTACGTCACCAAGAACGGCAGGTTTTCAGAACTCGAAGTGTCGAAGAACGACAAGATCTTTCGCTGCAATCAATTGCTCGAGAGCGAACCCAATTGCACCTGCGCCGAGTGAGTTGACTCGCAAAAATCCTCTGACGTAGAACAGAGCTCCCGTCACACGAGAAGGAGCACCGAATGTCGAATCGAGCAGGTCCGTCTGACTGGCCCGCGCTGTTGTCGCTGAAGAACCAACGAGCGTTGATTTGCGGTGCCTCGCAAGGCATCGGTCGCTCCATTGCCAAAGTGTTTTGGTCCGCTGGTGCCGAAGTTTTTTGTCTTGCCCGGAACACTGAGGCCCTCAGAAGTTTGCAGGCTGAACTCGGGGCTGAACGATGCCATATTCTCACGGCGGATTTACAGAATCTATCGAGTTTGTCCGACCTCTTGGTCGAGCCTCTCAAAGGTGGGCCGATCACGATACTTGTGAATAACTCTGGCGGGCCCAAAGGCGGCGCCTTGGTTGCGGCGGGGAGCGAGGAGTTCGCGAATGCGTTCACCTCCCACATTCTGGCGGCCCAAAACTTGGTGCAGCTTTTGGTTCCCGGGATGCTGGCCCAAAAATCGGGTCGTATTATTAATATCATTTCGACCTCTGTCAAAAGTCCCATCGCCAACCTCGGCGTCAGCAATACAATTCGAGGTGCGATGGCGCAATGGGCGAAGACGATGGCGAATGAACTCGGACCGCAAAACATCACCGTCAACAACGTTCTCCCTGGTTATACGAATACGGATCGTCTGGAGGCGCTGGCCCAGGCATCAGCGCAACGCTTGAATAAATCTGTTGATGATATCAAAGACCAGTGGCTCGCCGCGACTCCTTTGCGCCGCTTTGCCGAGCCCGAAGAGATCGCGTTTGCCGCCTTGTACTTGGCCAGTCCCATGGGCGCTTTTGTTTCAGGAATCAATTTGCCCGTCGATGGCGGAAGGCTACCGGTCTTATGACGTTTGATATTTTTCTCTCGATCTGCCAAACCGAGGTCGATGGCTACACACCCACCGAGCGGCAAATGTTCAGCAACTTTTATTCTCAGGCTGAGCTGGCTGATGCACTCGGTTTTGGGACAGCGTGGGTCGCCGAGACACATTTGTCGTGTCAGGTGCAAAAGAAAAATCCCGAGGGCGTCATTCCCCATTTTCGGGGTGAGATTGGTTTGAACACAGACATCTTGCAGACGGCGCACACGTTGATGAATCGAACCCGGCACATTCATGTTGGCAGCGCGATCCGCAACATTTTGTGCAATGGCGGGCCCATCGCTCATGCTGAGGCCGTGCGCACGTTTTTAAGTTTGCAATCTCAACAGTCTTACGCGGATCGAGTTCTGCAATTGGGTTTTGCAGCTGGTCGCTTTCCATTTTCAAATATTCCTTATGGTATTCGTCCGCGCAACTCCTTCGAATCTTCCATTTGGGAAATTTTGAAGGGCGAGATTTTCACCCAGGGCGCCGAAATATTTTTACGATTTTTAAAGGGCGAAAGTTTTTCGTCGAACGCTGTGGGTCCATTGCATCTTTCGGCCGAGCTATTTAAAAATTGGCGCGAGGTTTATGATTTGGCCCAAGTCGAATTGCTGAGTCCGTCACCCGCCAAAAATGACGGAGTTTCAGGTCTGCAGGGACCAACGCTTTTGGAGGTTGATGATCGAGGCCTCAAGATTTCAAGTTTTTTTCAGTTCGGAGAGGTCGGAGTGATTCCGTTTGAAAGTTCCCTCGAAAACTTACGTCTCACTATTGGTAGCCATGATCCTAAAACTCAGATTCGCGCCAACGAAATTTTACCCGTCGGAGTTTTTAATTTATCAATCACTCCTCCCGACGTGATTGAGGAGACTCACCGGCGCATGGAGAAGCACTTTCACCCGGCGGGGGGGCCGTGGCGTCGAGATTTGATGCCTCGAACAGTTTTGGTTTTCATTGACGAAAATCCAGCGCGGGCCAAAGAGGCTGCCGAAAAAGCCTGGCGCAACTATTGGGTGGCGATGGAAAAAACTCTGGATCCGCGGAAAGTTTCGACGGCCGTCACGAATGCGATTGCTGGTCATCCGGAAGAGGTGGCAGAAGCTATCGCGACGAAGTACCACTCTGAAGATCGTTTGATGTTGTGGTTTGATTTCAACAATCATGACAACACGGCTGTGCAAAATGAAATGAAACTCTTTATGAATAAAGTGGCACCGCTGTTGCCTGGTGGAAAGTCATGGGAGTGATGATCAAATTGCAAAACTACATTGACGGCGATTTTCATGACGCTCGGGCGGCAAGATGGCTCGACAACCACAATCCCGCCACTGGCCAAGTTGACTCTCAAATTCCCCGCTCCGATCATCAGGATGTGGAGTTGGCGGTTCAAGCTGCGGCCAAGGCTTTTAAGACCTGGCGGTTGACATCACCTGAAGAGCGTTCCCGCTGGCTCTTTCGAATTGCCGATGCAATTGAAAATAATTTGACAGAGCTCGCACAGATCGAAAGTCGCGATCAAGGAAAACCAGTTTGGTTAGCGAAGTCTGTGGATATTCCGCGAGCGGCGGCCAATTTTCGTTTTTTTGCTTCGGAAGTTGTGCATCTGGAAGGTTGCGCCACCGACATGAATGGCAAAGCCCTCAACTACACTCTTCGCAAACCCGTGGGCATTGCGGGTTTGATTTCGCCATGGAATCTGCCTCTGTATTTGCTGACTTGGAAGATGGCACCGGCCATCGCCGCCGGCAACACCGTCGTTTGCAAACCTTCTGAACTGACTCCCGCCACAGCTTTTCGACTGGCGCAGATATTGAAGCAAGTTGGTTTGCCAAAGGGTGTGGTGAACATTGTTTTTGGTCTCGGGGCCGAGGCGGGGGAAGCCATCGTTGTTCATCCTCAGATTCCCTTGATTTCTTTCACGGGCGGGACTTCAACGGGACAACGCATTTTGCAACAGTCAGCCCC
>CALCCV010000389.1 GCA_937900305.1 uncultured Pseudobdellovibrionaceae bacterium
CTCTTCCGATCTCCGATGACGGCTTTGACAGTCGGAAGTTTTGTTTGAAGATACGATAGATCGATCACATAGACTTCGACGTTGAGATCTTCGTAGTCTCCAAATTTTAATGACTTCGCGATGTACAAGCCCGATTTGATTAACTGGCCTGAACCTTCGACTACCTCAATTTCCTTTACGAATATAAAATTTTGAGGATGAGCTGCTACGACTTTCAGGTCAACAACAGTGTTTGTCGCACCAGTATCAAAGATGCTATCCATCGTTTCATCCGAAATATTTAACTGAAAACCGAAATGACCTCCAAGTTCCCCCAGGTTTTTGAACAAGGGGAACGTCTTCCCGTTGAATCTGGATTCATCCGAAAACTTACGAGCCGAAAAATCAATTGAAAACTCGCGATTGATAAAAAAGTCATTGCCGAGAAGGCAGGTCGCTGGGAGCGTTTGATCTTCACGGCGGCCAATAAATTCCGTCTCTTCGTTGGTCCATTCTCCAACTTGAACTTTGGCCAGAATCCATTCTGTAATGGATTCGGCGCCCGAGACTCCACCTCCAGAAGTTTCCCTTATTTTTTTTTGCGTCGAAAGTAAGGATTTTTTTCCGACAGTGAATCGTGCGCCGGTGTCCACCAAGCATGTCGCAGGTTGACCATCAAAAGTGACAATGGTTTCAAGGTGATCAATCTCGCCGAACAAGTCTTTCGCAAAAGTGAATTCAAACTCTCCGGCATAGATGGGTTGTGATATTGCGACGACGAAAATAAAAAGACCAAAAAATGTTTTCATATTCTTAACTCCTGTGAACGGGCTTCTCTATCAAATCTATTCGTTGTGCCAGATAAATACACATAGTATACTTTAGGTATACTTCAAAGATTACTTATCGTGAAAAAGGACTACAAATGCTGGCTTCTCAGATCATTGACGCTATCAAATTTGAATTGAAAAAATCGAAGATAACTTACCAGGCCCTTGCTAAAGAGTTGAAAGTCACTGAGGCCGGTGTGAAAAAAATGCTAACTCGATCCGATCTATCGCTCGAGCGTGCCCTTGAAATTTGCAAAGTCATGAACCTGCCACTATCGGAAATCATCTCTAAATCGGAGGGAGCGGAACGATCCGATTTACGATTTACAGTTCAGCAGACAGAATTTCTCGCCAAAAATTACGAGTACTTTCACTTCTACATGAAACTCGCATACGAGCAGAAAAGTCCCGCAGAAATTCAGAAAGAATTCGATTTAAGTATTAATTCGCTAAATCTCTATCTGAAAAAATTGGAACAGCTTGGTCTCATAAAACGTCATCCCAAAGATCGCGCACAGATAATGGGAGGACTCCAACTGGCCGTCAATACGAGCGGCACGGCTTTGGAGAAATTGAAAACACAGACCTTAAAAGACCTCATTGGCTTTTATGAACAAACTCACCAGGGATCCATTAATGGCGCTGGTTTGCACCTGACGGCTGCGGAAGCCGAAGAGTTTCAATGCCGCTGGGCAGATCTTGTTCGAGAGTTTAGCATCGTGTCAGGCCGTCATCGAAAATCCAAGGCTAAGGGCACACTGCCTCTCAGCGTAATGTTAGTTCAAGTTCCCATTTCCATGTTCCGCCAGATTCGAAATCTGTAGCGGATTCTCGTCCTCAAAAAGGAAGGTTAAGAACTCCGACGTCGGAGTTCATGGACGCTGAACGGGAGTTTGATTTCTACAGCGCACGAATGGGCACGAACGGGTTGGTCAGTGCAATGGTTGCCGCTCGGCGATCAGGCTTGCGCAAATTGATTTGTGCGCAAAAGAACAAGTGTGCAGGCCTCTTCAACAGCGATTCCAGCCGCTCGCAGTTTGGATTCCAGCTCGGGGTTTTCGCTTCCCGGATTGAAGATCACTCGGCGCGGCTTCAAAGCGAGAATTTCAGCTGCGGCTGCAGTTGAGGCCACGGGGTTTACATACATGGTGAGAGTGTCGATCATCGGCACGGGGGTTATCGCGCGAAGGGCCGCGAGGGTGGGGTAGACCTTTTCCCCCTCAATTTCATTTCGGCCGGGATTGACCAAAATGGTTTGATGACCATATTCGTGAAGCATCCGCCACGCTCGGTGCGAGTACCGTTCTGGATTTGCGGAGGCTCCCAAAATGGCAACGGTTTGATGGGTCTTTTGGTTCTTCTCGTTTGTTGTCATATCTTTTCACACCGCATTTTTTTCATAGCCGCATCGAAATTCCAAAGTTCCTAATTCAAGGAGCGATAAAATTCAGAATCGCTTGGGCTACGACGTCTGGCTTCTCGCGGTGAACCGAGCCGCCGGCCTCGGGCACCACGAGATATTGGAAGTCAGGTCGGAGGGCTTGAAACTCGATCGCAGATTCGACGGCCGCTGGATCTGATCCCACCGGTTCGGCGCGATCGCCAAAAATCGCTAAGACGGGTCTGGTCACCCCTGCTTGCGCTTCTGAAAATGGACGGTAAAGTTTGCCACCCACAAAACTGAACGTGAGCCAGCGTTGGTCGGGTGTTTCACGCGCCAGTGCGGACTCCTGAATGAGAAGATGCGTCACCAGAGAGTCGTCATAGTAAGCCTTCTTTAAGTAAAATTGAATCGAAGCATCGGTGAGAAGGCCGTCATAAAAAAGTTTCCCCGCTGTTTCGTCTCCGTAAACGTGTTGAAAAAGTTCTTCTTGTTGTTTTGTTCCCGGAGTTGCCAGCGTCTTAATTCCCGTAGGAGAAATTAAGATGAGTCCCTTGAATAGCTCCGGGCTCTGTGCTGAAACTTTCAATGCGTTGGCAGTTAGCAGTGATTCCGCCACCACGAAACTGGGTTCCTTCACCACTTCTTTTAAGAAGTTTTCCATAAATAAGTCGAGGGCGGCCATGTCGTAAATCCGTTTGGGTTGAGCCGACTCACCCACTCCGGGAAGGTCCATAATAAAGACGCGGGCGCCGGCTGCATCCAATCGAGGTAGCAATTCACGAAAGGCTCTGTGGCTGACTCCCCCATAGACACCGTGAAAGAGTGCGATGACAGGACCTGTATTGCCCACAAGCGGAGCTCGAAAACGAATGTCGCCAAAATTGGCGAGATTCACAGATTGATCGAGTTGAGATTTTAGCTCCGAGGGAATTTCGTAAACCGACAGGCTCGAAACAGGGGCTGTCATTTTCAATGAGGGCGACGCACTGTTAAGCGAAGCTTCAGCCATAGCCTGGGCCGAAAAGACATTGGACCACAAGGCCACGGCGGCGATTTTTGCGGTTAACGAAAATGAAATGGATTTTTTTTTCATAAGACCTCCCGACTTAGGAGCTTGACACAACCTAAAGCCGGAAGACAAATTTAAACGGTTCCACGAAAAAAATGTGTGCTGACTGGCAGGCTAGTTTGGAAAAATCAAAGGCTGTGATCCCTCTTGCATACCAGGTTGCAGACCCATCGGAATGGGGGAGTTGTCGGCCTGTGGAATTTTGACGGGGCCTTTCGGCATGTCGAGATTGATCCACGCTTTGAGAAGACGTTTTTCATCAACGGTGAGCGGTTTGTTTTCAGGCTGACCGATGGGCATCGAATCCATTTCCACGCTGTTGAGGATTTTGTGAATTCCACATTGTCCGGTGCCACCTCCCGGAGGAAGTTCGTCGCATTTGCGCAAGAAACTCACCGTCGACTCGTAAGTCCGAAGGCTCAACCCCCCGTTGATTTCAGGAGGCGAATTGACACTCATCTTCGCTCCGTGACACGAGTAGCATTTCGGACCCAAGACGTTCCACCGAATGCGATCAAAGCTGATTTCGTCTGTGGCAAAGACCGGCAACGGATTCGGTTGGACGTCGATTTCGTTCTCGCCCGTCGATGGTGGGGCGGGATTTTGCGACAGCGCCAGATTTTCAGGAGCAATTCCGAGAGCGCTCAGAATCGCGAGGTCTTCCACGCGCACCTTTGTCTTTTCATACGGCAGACCTTTGGCGAAATACAAGAGGTAGAGATTTTTGAGTCCCAAGTTGGCTGGGCTAAAACCCGAGGGCCTAGGCATTTTGTCGGTCGCGACTTTGGTGAACCATATTGACGTGGTTAGATCTGTCGAATTTGGAGCCGGTTTGGCTTTGCTCTTAAACGCTTCGTACGAGATTTTTTGTTCTGCTTCATTCACATATTTCGGCATGGCCGCTTTGTGACAACCATAGCAATTTTGAATTAAAACGTTCGAAAAAATCAAATCGTAACTCAACTCAATGTCAGCTCCTGGAGCTTGGGAACCTGGTTTCAAAAATTGCAGAAGATCTGGATTTTCAATTTTGACGATCACACCGTTCGCGGGCGCGCCGTTTTTAAAATACAACAGGTACAATTCTTTCAACAAAATATCCTGAGCATCGGTCTTTGAAAAACCTTCGTCGCCAAGCTCGGATGTGGGCATCGTGTCATCGAGGACCCGTTTATACACCTTCGACTGCAAAAGGTCTGGAGCTTGACCATCAATCACGGGCACGGATTTAAGGACCTTTTTGAAAAAGGCATCATAAGCCACCCCTGCTGCAGCGTCATCGGTGATGGGTTTGACCCAGCTGTGACAAGCCGAGCATCGGGGTTCAAAAATGGTTTTTGACATCAGTGCGTAAGTCAATTCCACCTCATCCCGCGCTAAGGGCGGTGGTGGTGGTGTATCATCGTCCGTCGGCGGAGGAGGCTCCGAATCCGTCACTCCATCGCCGTCTGTGGTCGGCGTAACTGGGTCCTGGTCTGTGAGTGTTTCACCCTTAAAGAGGGGAATGTCTAATAGGGTGGGGTCTGCAGATGCAGCCGTGTTGATTTCATCGATGGTCATCGCGGGACCATTGTAATTGGCACCGAGTTTGATCCAGTAAAGAATCAAATTCTTTTCTTCCGGAGTTCGAGTTTTTCCACGCTGAGGCATCTGTTCAGTTTGAACCAATTCGTAAACTTCCGTTTTGGTGTAATCTTTCAGGTCGCCCATGGCATTCACTGTTGAGTGAATGTTCTTGCTGAAATTCAGATAGGCCCGCTTCATTTCTTCTTCATTGGCAGGATTGGCCTTGTACTCTTGGTGACATCGAACGCAGTTGGGCACAATGGATCGTTCGTGAACAAGAGCAAAAGAAAGTTCGGTGCTCGAATTCGGATCTGTGACTCGCTCTTGAACCTCCAGACGAGGATCTTGATATTTCGTTTTGTGATTCATGGGGCCGTTGTCGCATGCGACGATGATGTTAGTGAACACTCCCAGAGCCGCCAATAGGCAAGCTAGTTTCGTGATTGCCCCGATCCTGGAGTTTGATTGAGTCATCGATTTCATCGTGGTCCCCTCTGTAATAGCCATCGAACTTCTAACAGCTAGCTCAATGAACTGTTGTGTATACCATGCGAAGAATTCACCAACCTATGTCGAATAATTTGACACATGTATTTTTCATTGCGCATTCGCCCCCTCGGTGCGGGCCTCATTTCTCCAATAGGGGAGCCCGTCTGGCTCAAAACTTGATCATAAGAGTCGGTGACCGCAGATCTCTCCGACTGCGCTCTGGAGCACAATTAACGATGAGGACGGCCCGATGAAATTCATTCCATTTCGAAGAGCGGACCCTGCGAGCTCAGGTTCTGAAACTTTGAAAAAATCTCTCATGCAGTCGATTTTAATCTTTTTGTTGGCGGCGCTGTTGCAGTTTTTAGTTGTCAGTGAAAGTCGTGCGCAGTCTTTATCACCAGAGGCCTTCCTCAAACCTGCATCCACAGAATCGGAGGTGCGAGTGGCGACAGGTGAGACTCTCTTTCGTCTTCTGACCGAAAAATTTCGTTTGGGATTTAAGGCGCATGCCCCTGAGGCATGTCATCTCTTAAAAGCCGCCATGGCCCAAAACGAAGGTTCCTCAACTCGGCTTTCGATTGGGTCCTACTACGAAACCGTGCAAAAATGTGCTCAGCCCCTGATCGCTGCCGACGGAAAAGCTTTGATCGCCAAAGGACAGTACGGGGGCAGATATCTAGAGGGGCTCCCTACGCCCGAATCCTTCATGGCGAAACAGTGGGGGCAACTGAGCGACCAAGACAAAATCAAAATTCTGACGAACGTGGCCCTTCGAATCATCGCCCCGGGCCGCATGAACATCGAAGGTTATGGCAAGTTCACCAGCGATCGATTTCAAACTCTGCAACATCCGGCATTTGCCGAGCGAGCTGTGACGGAAGTGATCGACACAATGGTTTTGATGACCGTTCTTTCGCAGCCATTTTTAGCCGAGGACCAAGCTCCTTTTCATTTTGAACCTGGTGTGTAATTCATTTTTTGTGAGAGTGCAGGGCCCCTGCGAACTCACACCAGCTCGTCCGCGAGTGGTCAAACCGCGGATCATTTTGTGTTGTGAACAAACAAAGACGAATTCTCTAAAATAAAAAATTGCAAAGCGTTCCCACCATGGGAGGCGCTATGCCAATAGATTTTCACCGTTTTTCAGTTCAAGACTTCAAATCAATTTTTTGCAATTTCGTCAGGGGGCTTTTGAGTTTCACACTTGTAGGTTCCTTGGCCCTGTTGGGGGCCTGCGTGGAAGTGAGTGACAAACCTCCGAGTGCGCCGACCGATACCTCTCAAGATCCAGCCGAATCGCCCGTCCCCGCCGAAATCTTGACGAGCCCAACTCCGATTCCGGCTCCCGATCCCGATCCCGATCCAATTCCAACTTCAGTTCCATCTCCCTCCGTGGTTGTCGAAAACGAGCCAATTCAAGTTCCACCGCCCAGCTCAATAGAGGGGGGCGCGACCCCCTTGGCACCTGCGCGAAACTTAGCTTTGCCAGAGTACCTCTCAACCCAATCGGATGCCACTCGCATCGTTGAAGTTCAGGAGTTCGGCCGGTTGGTGATTTTAGTAGAAGAAAATGAGCAGATGGAAAAGTACGACATCGTGATTTTACAAAATGCTCCTCTGGCTCCGCTGCAAATCGCTCGCAACGGTGGGATTGTGGATTTTCCCGCTCAGGCGCAGACGCGGTGGTCAGAGGTGCACAATCAGTGGTTGGAGTTTTCCGTGCATGAAATTCTCAACACCTTACCAACTAAACTGGCACAAGTGAAAATCTGGATTCCTCAAGACTGGAACGTTTTGGCCTCATTGCCGTTGGCTCAAAATCTGGAGTTGAAAGTGCGCCGTCTTCACCTTGCCCCAGGAGTCGTCATCACCACGTCGCAATATGATTTGAATATTGAGGCTCACAAGATCGTCGCGGAAAATGCGACGATAGAAAGTTTTCCGGAAACGCAGCGGGCCCCAGTGGGTTCACCTGGCCGTTCGGGAGGTTTTTGGAAGTTACGGGCTAAGTATGCAGTTGGGGGAATTCACTTCGCCTTGCGCGGAGAAAATGGGGGGGACGGGAGTGCCGGCCTGGGTTGGTCAACACCCGCGGCGAACGGTGGTCCCGGAGTCAATGCGGTCGGGATTTGCCCCTGGAATAGCTGTGTCTGTGTGGAGCAAGCGACGGATGGGGGCAGAGGGACAGATGGAAATGCAGGGGCTCCAGGTCAGAACGGATTGCCGGGTGGGAATACACCAAGTTTGGAATTCCAAACTCTCCTTGAGGATTCAAACTTTCACTATTCAACAGAAATGAGAAGCGGAGCGGGAGGTCGAGGTGGGTCAGGAAGTCCAGGTCAAGCGGGCGGGGCTGGAGGACCTCCCGGAGCCAACATATTCTTTTGTGGCTACGTAGCTAAGCCGGGGCCTCCGGGAGCAACTGGCCCGCAGGGGCCAGCAGGTCTTGACGGTCCCTACGGACTGAATCAAAAAGCGTGTTGGCAAAACTCTCAAGGTCATGAGGTTTGTCAGTAAGACATCAGTCAAAATGACCTTGGTTCCTGCCTTTCGTCCTTATCAAATTTGTTCTCAATCCTACCGATGAAGCGGTGACAAAGAAAAGACAGCAAAGAAAAGACAGCACTATGAATCACTAAGATATCAGATGTGGAGAGCAATTCTGCTCCGCTTCAGATTTGATAAATGGTGGGCAGCGAGGGGATGTTTGGATGAATCAGATGGCGCTTCCACGTTCGCTGAGTTTTTGGACTCAATCAAAGACCGTGGCCATTTCAATAGGCCTGCTGGTGAGTCTGTTTGCATCGGTTGATCAGGCCCGGGCGATTGAATGGATCGAAAATTCCTCGTTCCCCATTCAAAACTCCGAGGCCTTGGCGACGGCGATGACGCAAACATTCTCCCCGACCTCCGAAAATTTTGGGTACGCCAATGTGCCGACTTCAAGGGGACGAAAAGCACCTTACTCCTATGGCTACATTTTGAGAAAGCACACAGACTTAGTCATCATTCTCCCAGGCGTTGGCGGAACCCACCAAAGTAAAATGACTTTGCGACTGGGTGAGATTTTGCGAGATCGTTCGGGATTTCATTTCCTGGCCGTGGACTCTCTCTTTTCACAATCTTTTGCAAATTTAATCTCTCCAGATCCCTTTGTGGGTTTGACTCGCGATGATGCCGACGCAATGTATGACTGGCTGGAGCGAGTCATTGCAGATTTCAAGAGAAGGACGGGGGCGAAGGTCCGCAATATTCATTTGGTGGGATATTCTTTAGGAGCTTTGGCGGTCGCCCATTTAAAAGACGTGGATGATCGCAAGAAATCGATTGGTTTTGATCGTGTGATCATGGCCAACCCACCGATTGATTTGAAATATGGAATTGCGGTGGTCGACAATTTTTTTCTGTCGTCACAACAGCGCTCGTCGGCAGAGATGAACCCTTATCTGGGTTTTCCGTACAATGTTTTTGAACAGAAATATGAAGCTGAAAATAAAATTTGGGGTGGAATGGATAAGGTGATTTATCATTTTATCGGCCAGGTTTTTCATGAGGATCTGGCGGGAGTTCTGCGCCTGATTGGGGCTGATCCGCTCTATAGCAAGTATGCGACCATCAAACTCTCCGAGACTTTTTCGCGTTACGTTGAGGCCGTTTTGTGTCCGTTTGTGCGAGATCAGAGAGTGCAGCCTGGATTGCCAGTCGGTGATCTTTTTGACCTCGCGGACTTGCGAAAGCTAGAAAATCTCTTGGCGAGGGATCCACACATCTTCCTGTTACATGCCAAGGGGGATTTTTTAACGAGGTCGACGGATTGGGAGTGGGTTGACAAAACTCTTGGGGATCGCGCGAAGATTTTTTCATACGGTGGTCACCTCGGCTATTTTCTTTCAGAGCCGGGTGTATCAATGATTGATCGAATCTTGAAAGGCATCTAAAAGGCATCTAATTGCTCGGCGGCATCGCCTTCCGGCGATGTTTCTCGAAAAGACATATCTTTTAAAGTTGCAGACGCTGGTTTTTGCAGAAGTCCTCGACGAATTTCTGACTCGAGGATCGTCATGCGATCGTAATCTCGAACAGTGAGGTTTCGCCAGGGGTGGGAATTGCTAACACCCGTTCTGGAGGAAGAGTTGGATACGGTTTGGCCAGCTGGGATCAAAATGCCATCGACGAAACGGTAGATTGTTTTTTTATTTGGCTCCTTGTGGTCGGAAGACTCCCAGCTTGAATTGAGAAGCAGGGTCAGCTCCGATTTTTTTCGCAACTCTTGGCCGGCTCTCAGAAAAAGTCGCAAATATTTTTGCGAGAGATCTTCGGGGGGGATGGCGTTTTGGTCAGGGCTGTTTTGGTTTTCTGATTCGTTGAAGGATTCGGATTCTGGCTCTTCAAAAGATTCGTCGATTTCGGTTTCAACGGTAAGGTCAGCGACTTCAGATTTGTGACGGGCGAGTTCGTGGGCGTAATGTCGAAATAAGTTGGTTGCAAATGCCAGTAGGCTGCGGAAGGAAGTGGTCGAGGGGGAATTGAAGGAATAAGTTTCGCAGAATATTTTAAAACCTTCGGTCAAGGTGGTTTCTGGAAAAACTTCAAAAAAACCGGCGGCGAGGTTGCCACGCTGCCAGCCTTCGTGAAAGCTGCGGAGGATCTCAAGGGAATTGCTCCGACCGAAGGGGCCAATGTTCCAGGTTTCACTTTGGTCAGAGGTGGCAGAGAGAAAATCGCGGGCATAAAACACCAGCCGGCGGTTCTCTTCGCGCAAGGCGATGTTGTATTTTGGACGTCGAGATTTGATGAGGTCACTTTCGCGAAGGGCCGCTTCAAACGGCGATCTGCAAATTTCGATTTCAATATTTTTTACTTGCGCCATCATTTCTAGTTTGCGGCGATCGCGCCCCTTCAAGCCGCGGAAGTAGCTATTTACACGCTCTTTCAAATTTGTGGCCTTGCCGACGTAGAGGAGTTGACCCTGGCCATTGTACATTTGGTAAACCCCGGGAGCGGGTGGCAATTTCAGACGCAGTTCGCGGGCCAGCGGATAAGACCTTGGCTTTGGCGGCGCTTTGATTTTTTTCCCTTTTTTTGAGTCTGGCATGAGCCAGGCCGCAAGATCATCAAATGTTGTGAGATTTTGATTTTCTAGATTTGGTTTTAATCGCCGCCAAATTTCTTGGGTTGCTTCGACGTGCGAAGTGGCCCGCTTATAATCCTGAAATGGCAAATCGAAGTATCCGCTAAGAGCTCGCAGCGTGTGGCTCGGGAGATCGGGCCATACTTTTTGAGAGAGTCGCTGGGTGCAGAGCCACGAAATGCAATCGTAGTCTGAGATTCGTCCGAAAATTTCGAAGAGAGATTTGAGAAACATTTTTTCAAACACGGCATAGTGGGCGATGAAAAGTATTTTTTGATTGTGTTGCTTTGTCAGTTCGAGCAGATGGTTCAGAAGTTCCTCGGACGTGATGGCGCTAGTCAGGTCTTCGTCGGTGAGGCCAGTGATCTGGGAAATTTGCGCAGAGATCTTTTGGCCTTCTGGAAGGCGAACACGCCATGTTTGGATTTGGGCGGAGGCGGGGGGCGGCGAAGAGTCTTCTGCTGAGGCGGGGAGAATCTCTTTGGCTTGGATCGGGGCCAGCGAGAGCTCAAGAATTTGGGCAAATGAAGGGCTTCGTCCGGTGGTTTGGATGTCTAAGGCAAAGGCCCATGGCAGAGCGATGTGAGGGCTGTTGTCAGACATCAGCGTCCTTCGCGGTGTAAGTTAAATTCGAATTGTGTTGATTTGTTTTGTCAACAGAAGTGGGAATTTGGCTCCAGAAATCGGTAAGGTCTTTCAAAATTTGATTTGAGACGAGTTCTTTAACGTCAGTCTGAAACCAATCTTGCGGAAGGGCTTTTGCGTAGTCAGTCAGGAGAAAACGTTGGTCCACGAGGATGATGACTCCACGATCGGAAGAGCTGCGGACCACTCGACCGGCGGCCTGAATGGCTTTTGCCATCGCGGGGTAAACATATGTATAGTTAAAGCCTTCTTCGAATTTATTTTGGTAGTGCGTGCGCATGCGCTCGTGTTCATAATCGAAAACGGGAAGGGGCGGTCCGATGATGAAAGCGCCGAGGAGCATATCACCGAGGTAGTCGATGCCTTCCGAAAACACTCCACCCTGAACGCCGATCAGGAGAGTGGGAGTTATGGCGGCCCGAAGAGTGGCGAGCATTTCAACCGTGCGGTGAGGGGGCATGTCCCGCTCTTGAGTGAGGCAACTCATGCGGCTCGGAGATTCAGAGAGCCAGGCTTCGCTAAATTTTTTGAGATATTCGAAGCTGGGGAAAAATACAGCGTAGTTGCCGGGCCGAAGGATGGTGATGCGTTCGACCAATGCACAAATTTTCAGTAACGAATCTTCACGCTGGGAATATTTGGTTGAAACTTGCGGAACAATTAAAATTTTTCGATGAGCGGTGGCGAATGGAAATGGCAGCTCGGCGGTTCGAACTTGCTCGCCGTCGAGTCCCAACAAGCGTTGGTAGTACAAAAAGGGTTTGAGGGTCGCAGAAAATCCAACCATTTGTGGAAACTGTTCATAAATGGATTTCAAATGTTCAGAGACATCAAACTTCATCAATCTGAGGCGACAATCAGTTCCTCCGCGGGCTCTGATTGATTCGACAAAGCTGCACCACCCGGCAGGTTGGTTTGTCCATTCGGCCAGCGTTGTCACAAATTGATCAAGGGAGTTGATGAGTTTTAAGAATGGATCTCGACGTTCAAGATTGTAACTCTGCTTCAAGGCGATCGACCACAGATCCATGAGTTCTTTTTGGAAATATTGAAAAATCGGCAGTGGAAAGGTGCGATCTTCGGCAGAAGCTCCGTTTGCGGGAGTGAACGTCGAGAGAAATTCATCGAGTTGATCGAAGAGTAAAAAATGGTTGTGCAAAGCCTCAGGAATTTTATTTTTAATTGCATCGATGAGTCTTTTGACATCGCTGACTTTAAGTTCCGCGCTAAAATAATCCATGGCTCGCGAAACGAGGTTGTGCATTTCATCCACGACGAGGATGGGAGAGGTTTCGCTCTTAGTTGAAAGTGGACGGTAGGGAAAATGACCAAAGCGTTTGATGCTGTTGGAAGGTGAGAAAATATAATTGTAATCGCAAATCACCACGTGGGACCAGGGGATCATCTCAAGCTGCAGTTCAAATGGGCAAACTTGATATTTTTCTCCGGCCCGTAAAAATTCTTGGCGGGAGAGCGTTGTTTTTTTTCTCAACTTCTTGATGATCGAATTTTCGGCGACTTTTTGGTAGTGGTTTTTTGCATATTCACAGTGATCGGGATTGCAGAGTGGTTCACTCTTCAAACACATTTTTCCTTTGGCGTGAATGGTGAGTGAGCGCAGCTGGGGTGAGGTTTTGGGATCACTTTTTGGCAAAGCCTCGCGCAAATGTTCGACGGCCTCTTCGGCCACGGAGTGTTGGGAGTTTTTTGGGGTCAGGTAGATGAGAGGTTTGTGATGGCGAAGGCTCTCTCGCAGTGAAGGAAACGTGACACCCAGAGTTTTACCCATCCCGGTAGGAGCTTGAAGGAGGAGCGGTTGCTTTTTTGATAAGGAAATTTCAACTTGTTCTATTAAGGTTTTTTGTCCTTGGCGAAATTCCGCGAAGGGAAAGCGAATGATTTCGGCAAGTCTCGGGAAAGTAACTTGGTGTTTTTGGGAGTCGGAAATTTCTTTCCGTATTTCTGCTAAGCGACGTTCCAGCCAGGTTTCATAGTCCAAGAGGGTCAGGTTGACTGGCAAGTCTTCTCCGTCACCAGTGAGCGATGAGACGAGGTGAAGCGAAATTTTTGGCCACTGGCCAGTTTGCTGATACATTTGCAGTTCTTCTTCAAAATCGTGTTTGAACGAATGGGTGTTTCGATGCTGTTGAACTGTCGGGCCCACAAATGCAACGACACCGCCAACCATCCACATCAGTCGTTGGACATAATATCCACGCCAAATATCCGTCAGGCGAAAAGATACAGACGTTGGCAAAAACAATCCCCAAAATGCGCGTTTATCAAAAAGCGTGTTTTGCGAATTGAATGGTGCCATAAAGTTGGGCGGAATATAGATTGGGTACCGACGTTGGAAAATAATATGGCCCAATTCCTCGACATGGGTCAATCGATAAATGGCGTCGATGTCGGGATCGAGATCGGCCAGCCCTTGCTGGATCCATCCGCTGTCTCCATTCAAATTGCTGCCATTCCGAACCGAACCGCGTCCAGTGCATTCCGCATGAATGCTTTCAATCGGGAATCCGCGCGGCCAAATGTGTGGAGCGCCAAATGCAGCATATGGATTGACTGCAATTTGATCGCGCAATCTCGCACATGGAATCAGCGAACTCATGTCGTGTATCCAAGGAGACGGTGCGCGTGCCAATGCGTTGTCGTCGTCGGTGTCGAAAATGTATTGGGCACCGTGCTTGATGGCAAACAAATATCCGATGTTTTTTCGAGTATAGGATGAGTAAGGAATAAACTCGGTAATGTGGTAGTTTAACCGCAATTGCCATTCCACTGTCAGATAAATGAGACGGTCGTGTTCGATTCCATACGATTCAGGCGATGCGACGTCGGCAACAACGAGGATT
>CALCCV010000390.1 GCA_937900305.1 uncultured Pseudobdellovibrionaceae bacterium
CACAAAAAAGAATCGCAGCTTCACTTTTTAAATGCTCTGCGAGCCACCGCCCATCCTCACCACCTGGAGAAGGCTTCGTTGCGTTTGCAAGAGATGTTTCCCGACTTGAAAACTCAATTTGATGAGGCCTGTCGGCGTCAAGTGCTCACTCTGACGGGTGAAACCGATGTGACCGAAGCTTTGCAGGTCTATTTTCAAGACACACGACCAGACTCACGCCAGATGCGACTCTTGCGCCGAGGTGCTTTTCATCACCTGTTCGTCGAAAAAATTGAAAATCAGTTTTTCACGTTCTGGCTGGATCAGCGATTTCAAATTCAACTGGGACGGCTGCAACCTTTGCTGGAGGCCTTGCCACTGGTCTTTGATGCCTCTCTCGAGTTAGCACAGGACCGTCTGCAATTTGCTCGGTTGACGCAGACTAAATTGGCCGTTTTTGTGAACAATCGCCAAAAAATTCAAGGTTTCCGCTGTGATTTGAAGACCGAGCAGGGCTTTGATTATTTCGAAGTGCCCGAGCTCAAAGCCGACCAGGAGCTTTGGTTTGCGATTCTGCGCAATCAAGTCGTTCTGCTCGACCGTCGGACCGACGAACTTTATCAAAATTCACTGACGGCGTTGCGAGAAATTCTGTTCCACCTCAAGGCCCGGAACACCAAACCCGATCAAATTCTGTTTGATAAACTCAAAGTTTATTCACAGCTGGCCGAAAACGTATATACGGAAGACCGCACGCTGCTTTTGCTGCTGCAAGAGATCCGAATCATTTTGCAGAAGCGTTCTCCCCACGGTTTTCAAGATTTTGCCACTGATCTCGAACTCCTTTGATCTAACGACTGATCTCACGACGATTTTCAAGGGGGCTTCCACGGCGACGGCTTGTAATCAGTACAATACTCCCAAAGCGCACCGCCGAAACGGGCGCGGCTTCTATGGCCGTCGCGTTTCAGATTTGACTTCCAGCCCCAAGTCTCACTAAAACCTTCGGATTATGGAAAATTCTACGATGTCATCACGCGCCCCGAAGTCTCGTTTCAAAGAACCAAAATCTGAACTGACTCGCCTGAACAAGTTTCTCGCCGATTGTGGTTTGGCCAGTCGCCGCCACGCTGACAAATTGATCTCTGACGGTCTGGTCACCGTCAATGGCAAAAAAGTATTCGAGTTGGGTGTCAAAGTGGATCCGCGTGAAGATCGAATCTTGGTGGATGGCAAACCCGCACGCATGCAGCGGACTCGATTGATTTTTGCGTTCAACAAGCCCCGCGGAGTTTTGACGACGATGGAAGATCCGTTGGATCGACCCACGATCAAAGATTATTTCGAGGAGTACACTGAGCGGATTTTTCCCGTTGGCCGTTTGGATTGGGATTCCGAAGGTCTTTTGGTGCTAACGAACGACGGCGATCTCGCCCAGCAAATCATGCATCCCAAACACGAGATCACAAAAACTTATCTGGTAAAAGTCGACGGCCAGCCCACACCTGAACATCTCGATAAACTGCGCCGTGGAGTCAGCATCATCGGCGGCAAAGCCAAGGCTTCGCACGTGGCGATGATCAAACGCCCCAAAGGATCTGATCAGTACGCATGGATTAAAATTATCATCACTGAAGGTCGCAATCGGCAAATTCGGATGATGTTTGAAAAAATCGGCTTTGACGTATTGAAACTTCAGCGAGTCGCCATCGGTCGCTTGAAACTGGGTCGCATGGACCGCGGAGAGTACGCGATATTGGACGAAGCCGACGTTCAAAAGATTTTCTTGGCCGACGACCCTGACGAGCTGCTGAAGAAAAAAAGTTATGCCGGCCGTGGCGCTGAAACTGAAGACGAATCTGAAACTCAAAAAGCCAAGAACTATCCTCGGGTCAGACTTTCGGGAGATCGCACATCTGTCACTTCCAGTCCAGCGGCAGATTTTGCGGACTCTGAAGAGAATCACGTTGAGCGCCGAAGTGAGAGAGCCCAGCGCGGCCAATCAGCTCGTCCATCTCGAAATTCGTCCCGAAATGCGCGCGGCCACCAACGAACTGCTCCTGCAGCTTCAGCCGCGACGGCCCCTCGACCAAGCTATGCCAGCAAACTGACCACGTCTCGCAACGGAGCTATCAAGGCCAAGCCGGCTCGGCGAAAACCAAAAAAATCTTCGCCATTTCAACCTCGCGTTTTGCGATTGGATGATTGAGGCGGACCTTCGGTTTGCGACGCATTTGAATTGATGTCAAAGCTTGACCTACCCATCGCCCGACAAATCGTTTAAATTTGAAGGGCATGCGACGTTTTTTAAGCCCCTTCATTCTGATTTTTACGACACTGCTGGCTTTAATGTATTTTTATGCGGCGGTTTCGTTGACCGAAACACCGGCCGCCCGCGTGGGATTATTTTTGCCATTTCTGTTGGCCTGGTGCCTGCCCGTCTTTTATTGGGGCGGAACCCGCGAAACCAAAAGTCGCTGGGGAGAGATTCTCCACCTTTTGGGTTTCGTAGCCATGGGGTGGCTCAGTTTTTTAATCGGCTTTTTGATTCTGCACGATTTAATTTTTATTCTTGCGCGCCTTGCTGGCGAAGTAAGTTTTATTGAACTTATGTCCAGAGAAGGGCCTCCAGCTGTGCTGGGCCTTTCGATTTTGGCTTTGGTGTTGGGCTTGAGAAGCGCCAGCCGCGGCCCGAATATTCGTTACATAGATATTCCATTTGCAAATCTGAAGAAGGACTTGGAGGGTTATACGATTGTCCAAATTTCTGATCTACACATTGGCCCAACCATCGGCCGTAAATACGTCGAGAAGGTGGTCCATAAAACTCTCAACCTGGCACCAGATCTCATCGCTCTCACCGGGGACATCGTCGACGGATCTGTCAAAGACCTCGCCGACGCCGCGGAGCCTTTGAAAAAATTAGGCGAGACCGGGCGCGCCTATTTCGCCATGGGCAATCATGATTACTATTCCGGAGCCACTGCGTGGACCGCAAAATTTCGTGAGATGGGCTTAAAAGTTCTTTTGAATTCGCACGTCGTCATAAAAAAAGACGAAGCTAAAATCCTGGTCGCTGGTGTCGTTGATCCCGCCGTAAAGATGATTGATGCGACGTCATCACCAGACCCTTCAATGGCGATAAGGTCGCAGGATCTGCTCGCCCAATCCACGGCGAAGGCTCCGGCTGATTTTCGATTGCTGTTGGCTCACAATCCCAAAATTGCGGCTGACGCGGCCAAAGTCGGATTTGACTTACAAATTTCAGGACACACTCACGGAGGCCAATTTTTTCCGTGGACACTTGTGGTGCGCTGGGTGCACCGACCTCATCATCTGGGACGATCGCTCAGTGGCAAGATGCAAGTCTATGTGAGTGCTGGAACTGGATCTTGGGGACCCCCAGTGCGACTGGGAACACAAACGGAATTGACAGTGATTCGCCTGCGAAATGAAATCTCCCGGTCATAATTGACGGCGCATCAGTAGCGAATTTCCGACGAGTACATGACACCGTAGGCTTTGGAGTTGAGTGCACCGATCGTCGTGCTGCGATCTTCGCTGTAAACGGGACCAACGGCCCAATCAAAATTTTCTGAGCGACGAACAAATCCCATGGTCAGCGTATAAGATTTTCGCCCTTCGAAATCTCGATAAGCCAAACTTTCGGTGATGGTTCCCCAGCTCGCGTTGGTTTCGTAAGCGAAACTGCTGCGACGATCTCCGCCGGCGGTGTAGCTGTCAGCCAATAGAAAGCCGTGACCTGCATTGCCGAGGCGAACTCCAACAGACCCTGTCCACTGATCAATGTCTCGTTGATCAAAACTTCGCGAGCCATCGACCACACCGGGTGACCCCGTTGCTAGAGTCCGAGTGCGAACATCCCCGCTGTGAAAAAGACGCGATTGAGGAGTTGTCACTTCCAGCGCCAAACGAAAGAGCTCTGTATCGAACATCGTGCCGAAGGAAGCACTGATCAGCTGATCTTTTGTTTGAGTTTCTTCGGCCGACATGGAGGAGCTACTGGAGCTTTGGGTGACCATGAGAGCTTCTGATTTGAATTGATTTTGAATATAGTTGGCCGACCAACCCAGGGCCCACGATCGACTGATGCGATAGCCGATATTGAGTTGCGCGTGGAGGGAATTGAAATCCAACTGGGTATCCGAGTGGACAAGGTCCGCTCCCACAGGCACTTCACTCGCCAGGCGATAATTGTCTTGCGAGCTGTGAACTTGAAATGCGTAACCGCCCCAACTGACACCCTCGCCTGTCGCAATGGTTTCGGGTTGAATCATCATCGGCGAACTCGTGGTCTGATCTGCCGATTGATATCGTTCATAATTGGTCTGGGTCAAACTGGTGATAGCAGCCGAAAAACTTTTTGTTGGTGGCGACCACCCCAATCCAGCGGCCCGCCCTGTGATGGCGCCCTTGGTGAGAACATTTGTGCCCTGGAAGATGGCCTCAACAGCGTGGACAGAATTCGCAAAAAATAAAACAATCACGAAAAGAGATGGCGAAGGAAATGACATTCTTTTCATTTTCACATGGCCCCAAACCAAATGCAGCAAGAACGTCAGCCCGACGTAGGTAGCGTCTAGGCAGTGGTTTGCCTGACAGCTAGCGGCTGGACCTCATGCTCACAGGGTCGGTGACCGATACTGAGACTATGATATTGTCGATCGATTCACGGCGGCTCTGTTTTAAAATTTTCGCCTTGGTGGCGTTTGCAGCTCCGTGCTGGGCGCAAGAGGGCAGCGTCATTACCGTAAAAAAGAACATCACTCTGGCTGATACAGAAAAACCTTTAAAAGATTTTTACCTCAACATCGGTTTGAGCAATGGTCTTAAGAAGGGTTCGGTCTTGAAAGTCGAACGGAAGGTTCTTGTGCGCGACTCAACGGGTGCGCAATCGTATGGTGAAATTCGGGTGCCCGTGGGTGAGTTGCAGATCATTTCTGCCTACCCCAAAGTCAGCGTGGCGCGCGAACTCAAGATCTATGGCCGCGAAGATCTGCCCTTGCTGGAACAAATCGGCATTATGGTGGGTGACATGGTTCTCAAGCTGAAATAAGCTCCCCACCGAATGACCAATCAAAAAACCTACGTCCGCATTGATGTTCGTCAA
Source organism: uncultured Pseudobdellovibrionaceae bacterium (assembly GCA_937900305.1). GTDB lineage: Bacteria > Bdellovibrionota > Bdellovibrionia > Bdellovibrionales > Bdellovibrionaceae > CALCCV01. The sequence continues at coordinate 5,111 of CALCCV010000390.1, forward strand.
GTTCCTCGTGAATTAGAAGAGGCCGTCACTCAATTGAGTTTTTCTGTGGGTGCCCTCGGCGTTTCAGAAAAGTTGAGTTTTTATCAACCCGATTTGACCTTCGACGCAAAGATTCGCAAGACGGCGCACATTCAACTAGAGATTTTTTTCGAGACTCAACCAGAACCAACTTACATAGCAAAACTTCAAGCTCTCTCGCCAATGATTCAAGTTCAATCGCAAGAAGAGGAAGAAAAAGATTGGCTCGCCGAATGGAAAAAGAATTTCAAGGCCTTTAAGTTTGTTCGAGAGGTTTGGGTTGTGCCCCACTGGTTGCCGACTCCTGCAGAAGCCAAAGTGGTGATTCAGATCGATCCCGGCATGGCGTTTGGGACTGGAACACACGCGACGACCCAGATGGCAGCGGAACTGGTGCACGCCAGGCTGAGTGGTTCGGGTCGAGCCGACAATCCTCTGCTTCGCATGTTGGATGTGGGAACCGGAACGGGAATTTTGGCGGTGCTCGCAAACCGTTTGGGAGTGAACGAAATTCGCGGGTTGGAAATTGATCCCGAAGCTCGCCGAAAGGCTCGCGAAAACATTGAGCTCAACGATTGCAAAAATTATGTTTCAATTATGGATCACACGCTGGAAGAGGACAAAGGCCGCTATGACATTGTCTGTGCCAATATCATTGACGGAGTGCTGGTGAATTTGAATCGAGATCTTCACCGAGTTTTGCAAGACGACGGTCAATTGATTGTGTCTGGAATTTTGCTGGAACGCGAAGAGCTCTTTTTAGAAAAGTTCATTGAGGCGATGTCTTGGCAAGTGAATCGGCGATTGGAATTGGATGAGTGGGTTGCATTCGAATTGAGCAAAGGAACTGAACCCTCCCCTTCGCGCTGACACAAATCAACGCGTTCTCGATATCTCGAGTGAAAACCCTAATGATCTTCACGAAACTTTAACATTCTCGTGGACACACCCCCACCTCCATGTTTTTGATATTATATAATAGAGTAAGAACTGAATGCATCATGAGGAGGGGCCATGACGGCGCAGACTATTCACCAAGGACAGTGGTCTGTCATTCGACAGATATTATCTCAGACGGTTTTCCAATTTGTCGGTGTCGGGGTCCTCGCGATCTTGACCTGTGCAGGTGTGTCGGCGGAAACCCGCAGCGCCCCGGCCACCGCCAAAGGAATTTTCGCGGCGAGAGGCGCAAGCGAATCGAGATTTTTCCAGCGCTTGCAGCAGCAACGCACCCGAGCCGAAGCCTACATGCTAAACAATGTCTCTCGACCCGAATGTCTGCCCGGTTGCGTGGTGGCTTCGCCCTCAAAGAGCAATCCCAATTATTTTTTTCATTGGACTCGGGACTCCGCGCTGACAATGCTCACAGTTCTGGATTTATTTGATCGATCTACAGATCCGCGGGAGCAGACTCAATATCTGCAAATTTTAAAAGATTATGTTTTGTTTTCTCGAAAAACACAGGTCACACCCGGACCGGTGGGTGGACCTGGCGAAGTTCGCTTCAATGTAGATGGCACCGCTGACTATTCTTCGTGGGCCAGACCCCAGAACGACGGGCCGGCATTGCGCACGATCGCACTTGCCAAACTCGCAAAAATTTTAGTGGGTCGGGGTGAATCCGATTTCGTTCGAATTCACATGTACGCACCGCAAATGCCGGCTTACACCGTGATGAAAACCGATTTGGAGTACATCTCACATCGCTGGCAAGAACCTAGTTACGACGCGTGGGAAGAGTTGCACGGCCAGCATTTTTTTCACCGATTGATGCAACGGCGAGCGCTCTTAGACGGCGCTCAAATCGCCGAACTGATGGAGGACCTGGGAGCCGCTGGCTTTTACCGCTTCCAAGCGGCAGCGATCGAACCTGAGATCAATCAACATTACAACGAAAACAAGGGCTATATCGTCGCCACCCTCTTTCCTTCCGGCGGAATTCAATACAAATCTTTGCACCTCGATAGCGTTGTGATTTTAGGTGCCCTGGCCGCTGATCGCGGTGATGGATTTTACTCCATGACGGATGCTCGCCTTCAAGCCACAGCTTTAGAGTTGATCAAAGTTTTTCGCGCGATGTATCCAATCAATCAAAACAGTGAGGGCATCGCCATCGGTCGGTATCCCGAAGATCGATACGATGGAATTCACTCCGATGGCTTCGGCAATCCTTGGTTTTTAATTACCCAAGGTTTTTCAGAGTATTTTTATCGAATGGCCAAAAAATACCAAACTGATGGGCGCATTGAAATCAATCTGGTAAATCTGAAATTTTTCGAATGGCTAGGCCTCACTCAGGCAAGCCCTCGAACAATTGAGGAGACGTCCCCAGAGTTTGCCGAAATGCTGCAAAAAATCGTCGCTAAGGGTGATGCATTTATGGCGAAAACTCTTCGCCATATGAATCAAACCGATGGCAGTATGTCCGAGCAATTCAGCCGCGAAACTGGCGTCATGCAAGGGGCAAATGATCTGACTTGGTCGTACGCCAGCTTTTTAGGGGCGTACCTCCATCGCCCAGAATAATTTTTTTGCTGATTTGGATCTGAACTATCTCAGAACAAAGGATCACAAACCGGGAAATTCGTTTTTAAAATTTGCCGGTTTGTTTACCTGAGTAGGCGCTTGCTGACGAAGTGAATTTGTTATTTTCACCTGATTGCCATTGCACCAAATCTTGTGAGCCTTCGTCTTTTCTTTTCAAACACTTCCACTCGACCTGCTTGCCACGCGGCAATCCCGAAACAACACCGGTCCACGTGTTGTACCGATCGGGCGAAAGTTTAATGGCGCGTTTGACGTCGAATTCTCCAAGAGCCGCTGCACTGCCCGACACGTAGACGGAAGTTCCGATATCGGTCCCTCCATTTGCGCAGACAAAGTAAGCGGTCGTTGTTGGTTCTGTCGAGCTGATTTTAACTTTCAGCTGCTTTAAAACCTTTTGAGATTGAGATCGGGCACTCACCTTCAGCATTTTTCCTGAAACCTGCCACCAGCAAGTGTTTTGGCGAAGCCAAACTTCGCTCCCGCACTTCGCAATTGGAGTTTCATCCAACGAAACACTGGCCACTGACTCGTCCTCTAAAACCACCTCGAAAAGAAAGTTCCTTTGGGCGTTTAGAACGGCCAACTCCCCTTTCGCAGGGAGAACTTTCACCACGATTTCAAAATCATTTTTCTGCAATTGAACTTTCGTCAACAAAGCCTGACCTTTTTTGTAATCGACGGATTCGCCGTCATCTTCATAAACTTCAAATTGTGACAATGCCGCTCCCGGAAACAACTTGAGGTGAAAATCTAAATTGGCCGGCTCAGATTCTCGTTTGCCCAAAATATTCATGGTCTTCTGATCAACAAACATCTGAGGAATAATGGCTCCTGCCCGGGCAAACAGAGGTGATCGAAACACACCGTCCTGAAAAACTGGTATCTGTTGAACAATCTTTCCCTCGCCCTCTAGGACATCAAGGGTGTGAAAGTTAAACCACTTTCCTTTTGGCAAATAAACATCTCGGTCGATAGCCCCATAGGAGCCTACGACAGCACCCATCAAAAACGGTCCAATCATTTTTTGATCATTCATCAACCGAACGTTGGGATCGTCCTGAAATTCAAACACCATCGGCGGTAAAACGGCTGAGCCCTTTTTTGAAGCTCGATAGGCCAAAGAGTAATAATAGGGTGCCAAGCGATAGCGTTGGTGAATATTCGCCCGATTGCTTTTTAAATGTCCAATTTCGTCGGGCGAAGTTTTGAGGTCGTTCGCCAAATTCCAAGTGTGTGGCCGAACCGGAAAATCAAAGAGCGACGCATTGGCGAACCATTGTGTAAAAAGATCGTTCGCATCACCATCCAAGACATCGGGACGTCGATGAAAACCGCCAACATCGCTGCTGAAGTAATCAATGCCCGCAAACGACATCTGAGTGTGCACACGATAGTGCGACAGCATCGAACTCATCTTGGCTCCGATGTCTCCTGACCACATGCCGCTGCCAAATCTTTGTAAACCAGAAGTGCCTGAGCGACTCATGGAATACGGTCGAAGAAAATTGTGATTGCGCTTGTAACCACGATCGATGCTTTCCAGCCACTTGAAATTGTAAATGTTGTGTATATCTCCGTGTTGCTTCTTTGCAAGTTTCGGAAACCCAAAGTAGCAAGCTTCGGTCGAATACATTTCGGGCTCGCCCAAGTCGGTCCAATGGTCAGTGATTCCTAGCTTATAGAGTTTCTGACGTTTCTGATCATGCCAATAATCTGCCGCCTTTGAATTGGTCCAATCGATCATTCCACCGACACCCCACCACGGATTGCTGTCCAAATAGATAGCGTCTTTCTCATCTCCACAGCGGTGAGCTAAATACCCATGCTCTTGCAAAGCTCCGTGCTCGCTTAAAAATTTAGAGACATAGGATTCTTCAATGGCCATCAAATTGACGCCGAGATTTTTGCGCAAGTTTTCGATCTCTTCTGCAAAATTTGAAAAATTCTTTTCGTCAAATTGCAGCGTGCCCATTCGACTGCCTTGGGTGTCTGATCCATATTCAAAAAATCGACCACCAAACCACTGTATGTCCATTCCCAAGCCATCTAGCGGAAAGCCATTTTTTCGCAAACTCAGGACGGGTTTGTAGGCCTCGGCCCAGTTCTCAAAACCAAATTCTGAAACCCAAAGTCCAAAAGTTTTTTTAGGCGGTAGCGGTGGCAGACCTGTCAGAGTGAGGTAATCCCGGCGCAAATCTTCGACAGATGGGCCACTCATAACGAACCAACGAATTTGATCTCCCCACATTTCCACTCGCCAAGGATCTCCATGAAAGGTCCACATCTGTTTATAAATTTGATCCAAAAACAGCGCAAACCCGTGTTTACCAGCACCCAAGGCATACATCACCGGAAATTGGGCATAACTTGTGGCACCGCCATCGAAGCTCCGCAACGCATTCCCGTTTGAAAACGTTCCGGGATCCCATTGTTTTCCCACCCAATCGCCATTGATTTGGCCGGGTTCCAGAAAATAATTTCCCAAGCCGTAGATATTTTGAATTCCGTTCATGTCCAACGAAATTCCTTTCCAAACATTGGTCAAATTCATAGGACAGTTTTTAACCAAATCTGTGTTTCTTTTTTTATCGAAAATAGAAACACAGAGATTGTCCTTATCGACACGCACTCGCAAATCGTTGGAAGACAACTCAAATGGATTTGAGCCCTGCGCTGGAGACAATGGCTGAATGGCCAAATTCACCATGGGCGTAGTGTAAATCGGAAGGTTCACCTTTTGCTC
>CALCCV010000391.1 GCA_937900305.1 uncultured Pseudobdellovibrionaceae bacterium
AGGTTCCCGAAACGGTAAAGCTCAACGACGAGATCGTGGTGTAAAATGAAGTGCCCGTGGCCGAAGTAATATAAGGCGCGGGACTCAACTCCGCTGTCGGTGTTAATGAACTGATGTCGGGCATACATGGTGTCGCGGTACTTGAGCCATCCAAGCAAAGATTGTTCACATCATCGGATTCCATCAATGCGCGATATTGAAAATATCTTGCTGGCGTCGGCGCGAATGTCCAGCCCGACACGGCGGTAATCCATTTGCTGAAGTCTAAGAGAGGCGCCGTTAGACTGATTACACCTGAACCATCGCCTGTGGAGGCAACCGCTGCCATATTGTGGAGCTCAGAGAACCAGCTCGACGCAGTTTTATCAGGACCGACCCAATCCGCGTCAGTTTTATCCGAGCAGTCAGATTGAGTGCAGGTGCGGAACTGGAGTTTGTTGCGATTGGCCCCGCGGCGGTAGAGTTGGAGGATTTCGGTAGAGGTTAGGGCTCGGCTCCAAATGGCGGCCTCATCCAAATAACCATTCCAAAATGTGGTACCTACAGCACTACTGTAGCCTAACATCGCAGTTCCACTTGAAGCCGGAATTGATCCCGTTTCGGCACCAGATGTACCAATAAGTTTACCATCCCTATACGCAAAAACATTAGCCCCATTATAAACTATGGTAAAAAAGTGCCATTGATCCCAATCGTAGAATATCGGACCAATCACGGCACAGTGCCAGGCCACACTGTTAGAAATGCAATACTTAAGCTGACCGTTTTCTGAGAAGACCTCAAAAACCTGAGTCGCTTTTCGAACTAGTCCTTGCTTCGCAGTTAGTTGAGCAATTGAGTTTTTGGCCCAAAACGAGTATGTAATTTCGTTAAGAGTGCCGAAGTCAAAGGCACCTGTTGATACGTATCCACTTGCCCCATCGAGCAGAGGGGATTTTCCTAAAAATCCACTTTGACCCAATGTCACTGTTCCTGTTTTTGACAGAGGTAAGGCCCGATTAGATGAATCAGCAAAGTCCTTGCCTCCAGTCGCAGTACCGGTAGTTGCCTCATCCAAATGCCAAAGCGCAATCAATCCCGTCCCTAAATTCGCAGACAATTCCGAGTACTCTGCTGAAGACTCGCTATCGGGTGTGGCATTGGTATCGCCGGGGAGTTCTTTTAAATATGGTAAATGGCTCAACCATTTAAATCGACTCCAGCTGGTATTGATAGGCATGCTTATGATGGGGGATGCGAAATGCCCTCCAAACTTAGCCACTTGTTTCTGATAGATTTGTAGAATTTCAGAACTCGATAATTCGGCTCGCCAAATGGCTACCTCATCTAAGGCCCCGGAGAAATAACTAGTTGGACCGTTAATGACACCCCGAACTCCGAATGATAACGGATAGGATGCGGAGGCTGGGACAAAGGGTCCACTCGTCGTCAATACGCCATTTCTATAAACTCCATCTATGTATATGGAAATGAGATGGTTCGATGCTGTTGAGTCGCCTTTTGCGACGACCGCCATGTGATGCCAGTTCCCGTCATTCACAGCAATGCTCGGTGTTCGATAGTAGGCGCTGTTGACGTTCGAAGTCGCTTTATAAAATACGGATGGAACTCCCGAGATAAGCAAGACAGCCCATCCTCGACTAATACCTTCGTTAGCAATAAGACTGACTGTCCCAGTCGAAGTCGTTTTTAGCCAAAAACTTGTTGTAAAATAGGTATCAGCAAAGGTGTAGAGGCCACCTGTATTTGCCACTTTGATGTACCCAGTGGATCCATCAAATTGTCCAGAAGTGCCGAGTGTTGTTGATAAACTTTGTGTCGAAGTCACCGCTCCAACGCTTTGTCCAGGAATGCCGTTCCCACTTGATTCAACAGCCTCATTTGCGGTTCCATTCCATGACGATTCGTTCATTTTCCAGTACCCAACAAGGTTACTCCATTGCGGAGTCCAAGTTGAGTCGAGTTCGACTTGAGCAGAGTTAGGATTTTGTTTTCGATAAGTGTATTGAATTTCGTTTGCGTCGAGAACTGTATTCCAAACTCCCCAATCGTCGTAAGAAGTTGTGCCATTTGTGGTGATTCGTCTAAATGCGAAGTTGGCGTAAGAGGCAAAGCCTGAACCATGTGTATATGAGCAGGTATTGGCAAGATTTCCGTCGATGTAAAACTTAACTGTGCCGCTCGCCAATGTGAAAAAAACATGGTGCCAAGATCCATCAAGAACAGAATAGCTAGTAGCTGAGCAGGCGGCATTGGTCTGAGAGGAACTGTCAATCCGAAGATAAATTGCATTCGTTGTACCTTGACGAACTACATTCCATCCGAGGGGTGGAGTAGCGAAGTCATTGCCATCAATTAAGTCCTCATAAGAGATAGCTGTGCCTCCGGTTTGTTTAATCCACCCACCAAAACTCAAATTGTTTCCTATTGATGTGATATTCGTCCCTGCACAAGACACGAATCCCGAACTTCCGGTGAGAGCAATCCCTTGCTGTAGCTGGCCGGTAGCATAGGTTGCATCGGTCGAAGAGCTAGCAGAACAATTGGTGCCGCCCTTATCAACAGTGAAGGTACTCGTCGAAACGCCTCCAGAGCCATTCATTTTCCAGTACCAAACAAGATTTGACCACTTCGGAGCCCAACTGGAATCCATCTCCTTAGGACTCGGCAAAGTTGAGCTCAGCGTGAGCTTTCCGCTACTTCCCGAGGTCCCGACGTGAGTACCCGCAGTAAAATCAGTTTGTGTGAGGTTGGTGCCCGTGAGCGATGCCACGCCCCCGGCAACGGGCAAAGTCGCATTGTCCGAAGAGGTCAGAACCGTATTCCAGCTTTGAGTTATCTCCGTCGAAGTGCGAGTGAGGGTGTTTGAAACGGTATTTGCATTCCCAAGGGCCGAGTCGGTTAGAGTTCCGGCGGCAACAGAGACATTGATGGTTCCAGGTGAAGTGGCTTGAGCGCTGGGTGTGACATCAAAGGTATAAACCGTGGAAGAAGTAGAAGCAAAGTTTGAAGCCACCCCACCACTGACGGTGATATCTCCAAGCGCGAAATTGTTAGAAGCTTTACCTAAAGTGGCCGTGACAGAAAAGGAGGAGTTCGCAGGACTTGCCGAAGCAGAAGTTAAAGCCACGGTCGGTCCGACTTTATCGATGGTGTAAGTGAGTGGAGAACTCGTAGCGCTATTGGTGTTGCCAGCGGCATCGGTGGCAACACCTGCGGGAATAGAGATCGAAAGAGTTCCGGAACTTTGTGCCGTGATCGTGTTTGCGATCACCAAGGTGTAACTCATTCCACTGCCTGAGACAGAAGAGACCGAACCATTGGTGACAGACACGTCAGAAGCTGAAAATCCCGTCACGTTTTCAGAAAAGTCGACAGTAACTGTGACATCGCCATTTGCAGGGTCTGCTGTGACACGAGTAAGAGCCACAGTAGGGACAACCTTATCGATATTTACAGAAAGGGTGTTGGAATCTACAGCCAAAGGGTCCGTCGATAGATCTTGAACCGTGCCAGAGGGAAGCTTGACGGTTGTGACACCAGTGTTCCCTGCGGTAATACTTGGGGTGATAGTGAGAGGGTAAGAGCCTCCGCTGACAGTGATAAGATTAGAAGCTGTGCCGTTAGTCACAGTAAAATCAGAAGCTAAAAGGCCTGTGACCCCTTCACTAAATTGCACTGTGATATCAAAGGGTGCATTGGTAATGGTGGGAGCACCACCTAAAGTTGCTACCGGAGGTCCAGGGAGAGTCGCATCGATGGTAAAAGCATTCGTCGTAACAGAGCTTGAGTTGCCAGCATTGTCTGTGGCCAAAAGCTTAAGTCTTGCGGTTGAGACGTTATCAACGGCCACACTCCAAGCATAAGGAGAGGTGGCGCTCGTGGCCAGCAAATCGACTACATTACTAAAAGTTGAACCATCGGCAGCATATTGCAACGTTAAACTTGAAAGCCCGCTTAAGTCAGCTGCCGACCAGTGAACATCAACACTGCTTCCAGCTCCTTGGATCCCGCTTAAGTTGTTTAAAGTGACGGTGGGGGGAGTTGTATCAAGAGTCACAAATTGGCCGGAGTAAGTGACGGAAAGATTGCCAGCCGCATCCTTCACCCAAACCGAGACCTGTCTTGTGGTCTCTGTATTTGAAAGCGTGAAGGTCTCATTTTGTGTTCCTGCGGTGGTACAAGTTCTCGTAAAATGACTAGCACTTGGAGGCAAAAACCCCTCAGTGATTGCGATGGTAGAGAAGGTTTCACAGTTTACAAGCCCCGCGCCGGTTGCAAGACTCACCGCTAAACTTGTGGAATTGGTCCGGCTCACCATAGTCACGGCTGGGGGAATGGCGGGATAGGTGTCTTGAACATTTAAGCTCATCGTTTTTTGATAAATGGGTTTTGCTAAATCAATGTGCCCCGAGCCGTTGTCAGCGCCGACATACAAGATAACGGAGTGGGCCCCTTGAGAGTTCTTCCCCAAGCTCCATGACAGTGTCGATGCAGTCGAACTCGTTACCCCATCCACCACCCACTGGTGGGCTTTTTGATAGCCCGTATACCAGTGCTGAGCAGTGACGGAAAGGCTGTTGCTCTGTCCCTCTTTGATGATATCGGGAAGTGAGATGGCTACGGTTGTGGGAGGAATTGTCTTTAAAGATTCCATGGAAATACCGGTCAGAGCTTCAAATGCAGATTTTGAAGCCGCATCCTGGACAATGGCATCAAAGCTCTCAGACAAATTCGATTCGTTCACCGAGGTTAGTTTCGTCAGTAAAGATGACATTTGCGAAAGTGTGAGAGTATTAAGCTGTTTTTTTCCAGAGTCATCGACCTCGGGCAAAAAGCCTAAGAACGTAGTCCCCATGGAAATATCCTGATCTGCGTAATCGGTGACAGGCCGATAGAAACTCTCGCCACAGCCAGAGGCCATCAGCACATAGCTCACCGAAACTCCCAAAGGGTAGTGGCTGGAATCAGGGATCTCAAAACTTCCGTCTTCACTGATTTGCGATTCACCGAGTGAGGTTGCATCGATGCTGCCAT
>CALCCV010000392.1 GCA_937900305.1 uncultured Pseudobdellovibrionaceae bacterium
GAAGCTGTCCAAAGAACTTTCTAAGCGCAGCACTGGGCAGACTCTTTACATCTTGGATGAGCCCACCACTGGTTTGCACTTTGAAGACGTTCGCAAACTGGTTGAACTGTTGCAAGAGCTGGTCGACCAGGGCAACACGGTCCTCGTCATTGAACACAATCTGGAAGTTGTGAAGGCCTCAGACCACGTTGTGGATTTGGGACCCGACGGCGGAGTTTTTGGTGGACGCATTGTTGCCACCGGCACACCTGAAGAGATCGTGTTGGTTGGTGATAGCGAAACTGGAAAATATTTAAAACCCGTACTGCAAAGATCCCTGCAACTGAGTCAACGTGAGGTTCGCCATGACAGCCAAAGTCTCTGACATCTTTGATCCCGAAATGTGGATCCCCGTTCCTGGATTTGATTTTTCAGATATCACTTATCACCGCGCTCGCCATCAAGGAACTGTGCGAATCGCATTTCATCGCCCCGAGGTTCGCAATGCCTTTCGGCCGCAGACGGTGGATGAGCTTTATCACGCTCTCGAGCACGCACGCCAATCCACTGATGTGGGTGTGGTGCTTCTCACCGGCAATGGTCCCTCACCCAAGGATGGTGGATGGGCTTTTTGTTCTGGAGGGGATCAGCGGATTCGTGGCAAAGATGGTTACGAATACAAAGATGGAAAAAACAATTTTGGCCGGCTGCACATTTTGGAAGTTCAACGATTGATTCGATTCATGCCGAAGATTGTTGTGGCCGTCGTACCGGGATGGGCCGTCGGTGGGGGGCACAGCTTGCACGTCGTTTGCGATCTGACTCTCGCCAGTCTTGAACACGGAATTTTCAAACAAACAGATCCTGACGTTGCCAGCTTCGACAGTGGATATGGTTCGGCCTACCTGGCTCGACAAGTTGGTCAAAAGCGCGCTCGAGAGATTTTTTTTCTGGGTCGCAATTATTCAGCCGAAGAGGCCTGCCAAATGGGAATGTGCAATTTGGCCGTACCCCACAAAGATTTAGAAAACGTGGCTCTCGAATGGGCGGCCGAGATGAACAGCAAAAGTCCTATGGCCATGCGGATGCTGAAATTCGGCTTCAACGCCATTGACGATGGAATGGTTGGCCAACAGATTTTTGCCGGAGAAGCCACAAGATTGGCTTACGGCACGGAAGAGGCCACGGAGGGACGAACATCCTTCGTGCAAAAGAGACCACGAAATTTCAAAAAATTTCCGTGGCTGTTCTAAAAATGGAACTCCATAGAACTCGATGAAACTCCGACGTCGGAGTTCCTGGATTCTGCGTTTGCATTTGCTCAGGCGTTCGCGTTTGCTCAAATTGTACGTTCGCGTTTACTCAACACCAGCACATGAAAAATTCCATACACGAACAGAGCCAGGGCTGCCAAACCAATCACCATGCCGAGGCCCGTGGCAAAAAATCGGCTCATGTAGCAACCGTAACCTACGCAGGCGGCTGTGGCTTCGGGGGGAAGGTCACCATAGGCATTTGGAGTCTGACCTTCGACCACCTTTTGGTAGCAGATCAAAACTGCAAACACGATCACCGCCAACACCCGATTGATGAAGATGTGAAGCCTTTCGTTAGAGTCTTCGATTTGACGATACAACATGTCTGTCATGGGTCCTCCTCACTCAGTTTTCGATGAATAAAATGGGTTGCACATTTCTGTCTCGCCAAACGGGGCAATAGTTCCTGCGGAATGACGAAAATCACCCGCGCGTTGGCTCAATGATCCAAAGTGCAAATGGAGTTCCAAATTTAGATTGTCAAAAATGCCCATGGATTGTCTCGACCTTAGACTCGCTTTCTGACCAAATGATTTGGCAGGCCAGATCCGAACCATTCAAAATGACTACATCAGATTCTGCGATTTAAGAATGAGTCAGCGAGGATGGCATCGGAGATGAAACTGCAAACGAATAATTGGCGTCTTGGCGCCCTGGTTTTTGCTAGCTGTTGGTTCGTCGTCGGGCTCGACCAAAATCTTGCGTTGGCACAAAGCGACCCCTTGCCTTCGTTGCAGCCGCCCTCTTTGGAAGACAATCTGATTGACATCGATTCCATCGAAAAAGAATTGGAAGGAAATCTTCCTAAATCTCGGACTCGAGATATTCCAATGCAGTCCATTCCTGCTCAACCTAAGGTGAATTACGACGAGCTGAAGTCGGCGACTCCCTATACTGATTTGGCGGTGATTCAAAGAAATTTCATGCCGAAGTCAAAACGGTTTGAGATATTTGGTGGTCTTTCGTATCAGACCAATGATGTCTTTTTTAAAAACTTCGGCCTGCAGGGGCGTGCGGGTTATCACATCAACGAGACGTGGGGGCTGGAGTTGTCTCTGGATATGCTTAGCACCACGAAAAGCAAAGAGCTTGAAGGCATAGAGGGTGAACAAAACCTCGCTTTGAACAATTTAGTGAGCCCAAAAACTCTGTACGGTGGAAGCGTCCTGTTTTATTCGACCTACGGGAAGATGGCTCTTTGGAATCGCAAGATCTTCAATTTCGACATCTACTCTTCGGCGGGCGTAGCCCAAATTTTGACAGCGCAACAGACCACGTCGACCGCCTTGAAACTGGGAGTTGGCGAACTTTTTTCGTTGAGTAAATCGTCAGCGATTCGGTTGGATTTCAGTTGGTACTTTTACACCGCAAAAAATATTGAAGGCACCGACAGTGCTGTGAATAATCTTTTTTTGACCTTGGGGTACTCTCGCTTTTTTCCGGACGTGAAGGAGCGATGATATGAATCGTATAGTTATTTTTTGCCTTATGTTTTTTGGATTTTCGATTTTATCGATCGACGGAGTGGCCTCTGCGGAGAGCGTCAAACCCCGAAAGCCGGCGCAGGTCAAAAAAGGTGCAATCAAAACCCCGGCTAAGGCCAGCCCCAAAGCGGCGTCGGCCGCCAAAGTGCCTGCGGCAACAGGTGGCATTGCCACTTCGACTTCGGTGAGCAATCCGCAAGCCGTTTCAAATTTTAAAAAGGGCCAGGCTCTCTTTAAAAACAAAAAGTGGATGGAAGCCGCTAAAGTTTTTTTTGCCGTCTCTCGCTTGGGTCGGGTGAATGAAGCTCATCAGGCGAAGTACTATTTGAGTCTGGCGTTGTACAATTTGAATTTGCGACAGACGGCCGCATTTCCGTTGATTGATCTCATTAAGGACGCAAAACCCGATGTCAAAAAGGTCGCGTTGGATAGATTGGTTAAAATTGCCAATGAGCTTGGGGATACAGCGCTCTTGAAATACAGCTTAGATAAAAGTTCGGTTGAAAATATCACCGAGACCGCAAAAGAATTGGTTTATCTTCGCTTGAGCGAGCTGGCTGAAGATCAAGGTGACTTAAAGGCCGCGTTGGTTCATCTCGATCGGGGGCTATTTCAAAATCCCGAAAACCGCGAACTGTTGTACGCTCGCGGCAGCATCTATTTGCAACTGAAAGATCCTGAAAAAGCCTTGGCCGATTTTATGAAGTTGTATAGCCAAGTGTCTGATCAAAGCCAGCTGCAACGAGATCGCGGAACAGTCACACTAGCCATTGCTCGAACTTACTATCAACAGCGAAAGTGGCTAGAGGCCATTCAATGGTATCGAGAGGTTCCGAAGGATCACGAGTTTTTCAGGTTAGCTCAGCGGGAGGTGGCCTGGGCCTTTTTTAGGGCGGGTCGATTTCGATCAGCGCTCGGTCCCCTGCAGTCTTTGACGACGCCGTATTATGAAAACTTTTATGATCCTGAAACGTTGGTTTTACGATCGATCATTTATCTTTTCATTTGCAAGTACGACGAGATGGATAAGGTCATTTCAACTTTTGAAAAAACATATGGGCCGGCCTATGGAAATATGGTGAAGTGGCTCGATCAGAAGCCAGAGGCGAGCGACGGCTGGAATGAGATGGTTGTTTTATTTAAATCTTTCACCACCAAAAAAGGTGGCAAGATGATGGTTGAAAAGGCCGCGAGTAAAAAAAGTATGGTGGCTGGAAACTTACCGCTATTCATGGTTCGATCGCTGCTGGCAGAGTCTGACATCAACCGAGAGATCAAGTACCTAAATCGTTTGATCGAAGAGCAACGGCGCCTCGATAAGTTCGCTAAAGATCCAGGCGCGGTGGGTTTGGTGAATTATGGTCGCAAAATTTTGAGTTTGCGAACCAGTTCGGTCGAGTAGATCGGAAGAGCACACGTCTGAAC
>CALCCV010000393.1 GCA_937900305.1 uncultured Pseudobdellovibrionaceae bacterium
ATACGATATCTGTAGCCGTGACTGGAGTTCAGACGTGTGCTCTTCCGATCTGTTCCCATATTGAATAACTCCCGAGGGATGATGCTTGATGAAACTAACGCCGCACGGCATTAGATGTTCAGGAGCGGCTCACGAAGACTGTTCGACAGCGCCACCACTTCGATATCCCACGTTTGCTCGCCCTTTAGTGGAGCGCCGTTGGTGACCTTGATGACGCAGTCCGCATCAAGTCCGGTAGACCCAGTGAACGGAATGAAACGCAGGGCAATCGGATTTCCAGTTCGACTTGCCGCCACGAGGGCTGTCAACGATGTGTCTGCCGAATCAACAATCATGTTGAATGTGAGCTTAGCCGTGAGTGCTGTTGCCTCGCCCGTGTTGATTGGCACTGCAGAACCGTCGCCGGCAGATGTGGTCGAACCCACCTCAACGTCTGTGTCATAGCTGCAATCGACCCGCTTCGTGATCTGCGTTGCCGCTGTGCTGCCTTTGGTGCCGTAATACAACAGCCCCTGATAACCCATCTTCTTCGGCATTGATTAAACTCCTCAGAGGTTGTTTACTCACCAATTGACCCGCGAAACGAATCCGCGAATCGGTCTGTATTTGCCAAGAGTCCCGGGCCTGATGTTGGCCGAGCTTCGTATGTGTTCTCTTTTCGCCGTCCACCAAACTCATGTGCTTCCATCGCATCCCCGACGAACGAATACCGAGGCCCGATGACTGCGTTGTCCTTTTCGACAGCCGCGAAGATTGAGTTCTTGACGTTTCCCCGCTTACCTCTGGTTGATACTGGTTCCCCAGGTTCCGAGGCGTCCGGAGACTTCTTGATTGATTCACGAATGTACTTTCTGATCGAAAGAGCAGCGTTTCGAATGTTCTTGTAGATGGATCGTTCCGCCGCCTTCTCAACAGGCTTCGTGTCTATCTCTGATTTGAAGGTAAACCCGAACATCAATTCGCCTTCGAAACGTTGTAACGAATTCGAACAACGCCCAGAAAAACACCCTGTCTCAGCCGAGCATAATCGCAGTAGGTTCTCACGGTCGTTTCGAGCCAGTTCGCATCGAACCCGCCCGAAAGCGTGATCGCTGTGAATCTGTCTTCTGAAAGTAGCTCGTGAATCTGTTCAACCAATCTCACCAGCGGATCAACTGACGTTTTCTTCAGTCGGCCCGCTTTTGCTCCCGATGTTTCCTTATCGCCTGGCTCGAATCGTCTCCGAACGCAGATGTCAACCGCAGGATCGGAATTGATTGTTCGCTCAGTATCCAAGTCGACAACATCGCCAGCACTCGTGACCGGCACGACATCAACTTCAAGTGCCTTCAGATCCTTGAAATCATCGTCCCAGTCCGGATATGACCGCACCGCTGTGAATGAAAGAGCTCCCAATTGCGAGGCAGCCTGCGCGGTATTAATCACCGTCGTTAAAGCGTCTGCAAGTAGTATTGGAACCGCACTCATTCAACTCGCGAAACGCAGAAAATGCACCATCATTGCTACAGTGGGCAGTGATGCAAAATTTGACCTCGCGAAACAATTGGGTGCGCACCACGTGATCAACTATCGAGCAAAAGACTTTAAAGTCGAAATCGAAAAACTCTTTGGCAAAGAATCAGTCGACGTAATTTTCGACTCTTTAGGCGGCGAAACATTCAAAAAAGGTTACCAACTTTTGCGGCCCACGGGAGTGATCGTAGGATTTGGCGCTGCCGAAAATGCAAAAGCCGGATTAAAAATTGTCAATGGCTTGAAACTTTTGAACGGTTTTGGAATTTTCTCGCCGGCGTTTTTGATCATGAAGAGCAAAGGCATCATCGGGGTAAATATGCTTCGAGTGGCCGACCATAAACCGATCGACATGAAACGCACGATGGATGCGGTCGTCGAACTTTATGATCGTGGAGAATTAAAACCCGTAAACGGCGGGATTTTCCCACTCTCCAAAATTGCAGAAGCTCATGACTTGCTCGAGAGTCGCAAATCGACTGGCAAAATTGCGATCCAGTGGGACGCTTAATCCACCCGATTAAAGAAATTCACAAAGGGATCTGCTCCCTCAAACCAACTCGCCTGAATTTTGAGCGCTTGAATCACTTCTCGATCGCTTTCGCGGAACTCGACATAATCCAAGTCCTCTAAAGGAACGTCATCGGTGTAGTGTACCTCTAGATAGGTAAGACGGTATTTGACGATTTTTTTCCAAAACTCGACCGCACTTGCCGATGCAAGGAGTTCATCTAAAATCGTATTTTTATCAAAGGGCTCCCCCTTGTTTCGAATCGATAC
>CALCCV010000394.1 GCA_937900305.1 uncultured Pseudobdellovibrionaceae bacterium
GCCTTTCAGTTCTGACAATTGACTCCACCAACGTTGTTCTTCTTCGTCAAAATCAGCCTTGTTCTTGCGCGACATTTTAAAAATCTTCAGGCGGATGTCGTGCACGCGCTTGGCAACTGCGCGCTCGGCTTTAGCGATGTTCAGCCATTTGGCGCGAGTGGGTTGCGCCAGGATTTCAGAGACATCAACAACATCATAAATGATGTGAGGATGGAGAGAGTGGTGAATCACTTTTTTGTTTGAATCGAATTCGGTGTAAATGCGAAACCAAAATTTTGTTTGGTTGTAGATGCCTTCGGGAATGTCGAACTCAGGTCCGATTCGATCCTCAGAATCAGAGAGAATTTGATCGGTCTGATTGGCCGTCATCTTGGGCGCGGATTCTTTTTCGATGTCGGTGATTTCGAAAACATTCAAATTGAAAGGGTTCTCGGGAGTTCTGGCAGCCTGCCAAAAGGGTTCTGGGGCTTCGCCGCCTGATTCAGAGAGGCCGATGTCTTGATCATTTGTTGTTTCACCGGCGTAGTATTGAGAGATGAGAAAGTTTTGTCCTGCCAAAACGCTCATGGCACCCATAAAAAAGCTGAGCAGAAAGCCGCCACTCAGTCGCACTGACCTATTTTTAAACAGAGTCCGAAGTTTTGCCTTGAGCACTGATATCACCCCGATGGATTGATTTGAGTTGCACTCTCCTTCTATGGCACTTTCCGCGCCGAAGTCGGGGCGAATTGGTTGGATCTGGAGGCCTTTGCAGTGAAGATCTTGCAGAGGCAGACGCAAAAATGGGCACTAGATGGGAACACGGGCCAGGTGAACAGGTGATTTGTGTGCAGAGCTGGTTTAAGCTGCGTTGATGGAATTGAAATCTAAACGATCGCAGGGATTGGCATTATTTTTCGGTGGGCTGTTGCCGGTGATTGCATTCACAGTCATCGAGGATCAATACGGCGTGATTGCGGGATTGCTGGCCGGAGTTGCTTTTGGTGTGGGCGAAATCATTTGGGAGTTGCTCAAATACCGAAAAGTTCAGCGGCTCACTTGGATTGGCAACGGAATGCTGATCGGATTGGGAGCACTTTCTCTGATTTCCTCCGAAGGCATGTGGTTTAAGCTTCAACCTGCACTCATGGAGGGCCTGTTTGCACTGACGCTGTGGGGTTCGCTATTGCTGGGTAAAAATCTGATCACCGCGATGGTGGAAGCGCAGGGGCAGCAGCTGCCCGAAATCGTCAAAACTCAGATGCGTGGATTGAGTTTTCGATTGGGACTGTTTTTTGCGGTCCATGCGGTGATTGCAACCTGGGCGGCTCTGCACTGGTCCACGGCGAGTTGGGCTTTGTTGAAAGGTGTCGGTTTGACGGTGAGTTTCGTTCTTTATTTGGGCCTTGAGGTTTGGTGGCTGCGAATACGAATTCGAAATCTATCTCGCTTGCAGAACAAAGATGTCACGCCGCCCATCCCCTCGCCAAAGTAAGTGGTCTGCGGTAGAACCGCCACACTTATGAAGTCTCAACCGCCGTCGTCTTCAGGTCCTTCAGCATTATTATCTCCAGATTCGAAATCTCCGGATTTGAAGTCTGCCAAAGGTTCTGGCGTGACCAGCTTTCCATGGTTGCCACTGATTGTGGCCCTTGTTTTAACGGGAGGCTTAATTGGCGGTTGGTCTTATTATTTGCTTAAGCAACCTTCTGCTGGTGGCGATTTCACTCTAAACCATGGCGGCCAAAATTGGCATTTTGGATCTCGGGCCAAATCACTCAATCTTTTGTACGTGGGTTACGTCAAATGTCCTGATGTTTGTCCGATGAGTTTGAGTTTTGCCAGTCAGGCTTTTCAAAAGCTATCGGTCGAAGAGAAATCAAAAGCTCAGCTCATTTTCATCAGTGTGGATGTGGATCACGACACGGCCCAATCGGTTGCCGAATACGCTCAGCAGTTTGACCCCAGCTTTGTCGGTTTGACAGGGGCACGGGAAATGATTGATCAAACCATTCGCTCAGTGGGAGCCAGTTACGTGGTTGAAAATGCACCGGGATCTTACCTCGGCTATTCCGTCGCGCACACAGATCGATTGTTTTTTTTGGATAGCAAGGGGCGAGTGATCGATACAATTCCAAATCCACGATCCTCTGAATTGATCGTTGAAAAAATGAAGGAGCATTTATGAATCTGAATTTTCGACTTTTGGGAGTGGTGAGTTTGCTGACTGGGATGATTTCTCTTTCGCCCTGTCTAGCGGCTGAGGTGGGGGTGGTAGGAAAAGGTCATTCGAACTTAGAGATCAGTGAAGCGCGAGTTTTTGCACCTCGCAAAGGTTCCAATACCACAGCGGCTTATGCCATTTTGAAAAACACCTCAGATAAGCCTATGCAAATCACTTTCCAAAAAATGGCTCCGTTTAAATCTGTTGAAATTCACGAGTCACTGGAAAAAGATGGACGAATGGCCATGCAAAAACTCGAGTCTTTGACCATTCCTGCAAAGAGCCTCCTTGAGTTAAAGCCCGGCTCTCACCACTTTATGCTTTTTGATGCGACAGCGTCGCTCAAAGAGGGCGAAATGTTAACCGGGCAACTGTCGATCGACGGGCAAGCGACAGACATCAGTTTCAAAGTGGTTCCTCGCTAAGTGAATTTTTGTAGGAGAATAAATTGGAATTTTTTCAAGTGCTTCATTTCCATCCTTACACGCGCAACCGCACTCAAAGCCTTCGGTGTTATTAATAATAAGCTGAAGTCCATTACGGATATCTTCAATATCTTCT
>CALCCV010000395.1 GCA_937900305.1 uncultured Pseudobdellovibrionaceae bacterium
CGGAAGCGATTTCGGCGCTGGAGATGGGAGGCGAAGCTGGGAGCGCTGTGGAAATCCTTCTAGCCGAGCCGGAGCCGCGATCGCAGTTCTCGACGCGAGTGGGCCTGAAGAGATCAAAAGAAAAATCAAAAGATCTCGTCCAAAAAATAATTTAAATATTGAATTCATCGTTTGGCCACTCCTCATTTGCGACTTCGAATTGGGAGATTTGAGCCTCACTCCGCTGATGAACTTCGTCAACTCCGTTTGCCGACGGCGAACACTGGTGCCAAATTGAAAACCCTCTAGCATTTCTTTCATTCGAGAGTGACATTTTCTGTTCGCGATTGAGATTCTCTGCAAATTCCGATACAACGCATCCAATCGCAACTCCACTTCCTCATTCACCGAGCGGCATCACAGAACTTGAAAAGTAAAATTCACCTCTCAAAAGAGAGTGAACGGCGTTGCTATTTTTTTTCGAGATATTTTTTTCGAGTTTTTTTGGAAGTTTACTTTTGGGAGTCCATATGAAATCGAGCACGCTCAATCTCAGGTTCGCACTTCACTCTTTGGTGGGAAGTGTTTTATTAACTCTCGTTGTAGCGTGCACCGGTGGTGGCTCGGAATCGAAGCCGCAACCTCCGGCGGATCCTCCCGGCGCAGGCCCGCAGACAATGCCCCCTTTGACGCCGACACCAACTCCGGTGACGAATCCAGAGCCAGAGCCCCTGACACCGCCGGTGGTTGAGCCACCCGTCATTCAACCACCGATTGAGTTGCTCACTGGTCCCGGAGCCATGGAAAAATACTGCAGTGCTTGTCACACAAATAATTCAACCACGAATTCATTTCGCCTGAACTACATGGGTGAATCCCAAATTTTGGATGCGTTAGCTCGACTGACGGTTCAAGACAGTCATCCAATGGCAATGCCGCCTTCACCGATTTCCTTGATCCCCGGGCCAGGTGGAACCTTGCAAAATCCAAAAGCCATTATCGTTGCCTATTTGCGTGAGAAGTTAGTTGAGCTCCGCAAAGTCCCGACGCCGCCACCATCCGTTGTTGGTGCTTTACCGTTTACTCCCTCCGAGTGTTATCAAACCTCGGCAGAGTGGATGAAATTTCGCGCGACCATGGCCAACAAAATCGGAACCACCGGTGAGCCTGGTTTGGGTGATGGATATAGTCTATTATCAACTTACATCACTCAATGTGAAAACACATTGACGACGTTAAATGTGAAATCTTGTTTTAAAAATTTGGCAGAATATGCTCGGGTTTCAATCCCTCACACTGGCAGTAAATATAAGCTGGGGTTTGAATTGAGCGACGACAAATACTATTCAAATTTGAAATCGCAAAACCAAATTGATGGTCTGGCCCTGCCAAAAGCAGAAGAAGGAATCAATCTGCTGGATGGAATTCCTGAAAATTGGCGAGAGCAAATTTCGGCGTCAGGAAACAAAGTCCGGGCATTGCAATATCGATCACGAACGGTTGCCAATCCTGGCCAAGTAGGCTCTTACAACCGACTTTTGTTTTTGGTCGAAGGCGAAAAGTACGACAAATGGATTCAATTCACTTTGCCCGAACCCACAGACTTTACGGCGATTGGCTACAACCCTTTTGGTGACACTGCCCCTGAGCAATTGATTGATATGATTGCTGTCGACAAAACAAAAACTCCAAATCAAATCATGTTTGCGCAATATTGGAGAAATAGCGAAGGCAAAAAACCCATGCCGAGATTGAATGCCTTTAGCAAACATTTGCTGGGTGTAGTCCCTGAAGGACTGCAAAATCAGGCAGATGCTTGCTACATTTGCCACGCCAATGGAATGAGAGCCTTGAGTCCACAACCCGCGTCGGTGGGAGTTGATCAGGTAAAAACTTTAAATGCATTCAATGCCAAGATGGTCTCATACAAACGTTTGGATTGGATCAATGCGATCACTCCCGAAGCCTACGGGCCGGCCATGGGCAAAAACATTGGCTGCACGGGCTGCCACAATTCATCAGATAAAAATCTAGGTGCGAGTTTAGCTCGTGGATCCATCAATTCCCAGTTCAACAATTTCCATTTGTCTCACAAGATGATGACGGATCTAAGTATGCCAACATCAAAGATGATGTACTTAGAGAACAATCCGTCGAAGCCTGCGAATGTTTTAGCTCTGCAATCGCATGTGAAAAACCTCGACCTCTTCCCTGACAGCGAGCGATTGGCCATGGGCCGCACTTTCGTTGATGCCCAAACGAACGGCAGCAACGAAAATCCTTCCATCTCTGAGATTTTTGGAGCACTGAATGCACTTCTCTTCTTTCAAGATGGGACGGCCACCTACCAAACCGATTGGCCCGGCCTCATTTCTGAATTTGCCACTTTGAATTTGGACCAGATGAAGGCCGACGCGAAAGCCGTGCGCGATCAAAGAGCGAAGTGGATAAATCAGCAACTGAATCCCTCTTCAAGCTGGTACCGCGCTGAAGTTGGTCAGTGGCTCTTAAACGCCTGCGAAAACTAGCTCATCGCTTCTTCCACGAGAATTGCTTACTCCCGCCACTCCGAGCATGATAATGTTCCTCCTCAAACCCAGAGGAGGATTCATGTTAAAAGTTGGCGATCAATTTCCTAGTTTTGAATTGCAAAACCAAGACGGCAAAACCAAGTCTCTAAAGGACTATGCGGGACAATGGCTGGTTCTTTATGTCTATCCAAAGGATGACACTCCAGGATGCACCTTGCAGGGCAAATCATTCACGGCGCAGAAAGAGGCCTTCGCCAAACAGGGCATCAAAGTCGTTGGCTTGAGCCAAGATGACGTCGCTTCTCACAAAAACTTCTGTCAAAAGTATGCATTTGACGTTGAGCTTTTGGCAGACCCGAGTGCGAAACTTCTCAACGCGGTCGGAGTCGGACAAAAAGAATGGAAAGGAACGATGTATTGGAATCGCACTACGTTTTTAGTGGATGCCAAAGGCGTGGTCCAAAAAGTCTATGAGAATGTCAATCCGGAAGGTCACGAAGGCGTTTTACTGGCAGATATCGCTGCGATGTCTCACTAGCTTTATTCCTCAAAGACGAAAAGGACTGCTCGTTTGTTACGGCAGTCGCTTAAACCGGCGCGGGCCGCTGTGATGTTCGCCGAGAACACAGCAAGTGCGCCGGTGCTGACTCCTTCGTGTCGAATGATATAAGCTATTTATACATTACGGCTTGCTATTGTTGATATTCCAAATGACCAGTTGCAATTCGATTTTGAGGAAATGTGATGATTTTTTAAACTCAAGACGGGATAAAATGTCGGGCGTGGCCGACCAAGACCAGCTCAGGTTTAGAACTCGCAAAAACCGAGCTGCTTTGTGAGACGCTGCCCCTTGACGAAACTGAGTTGAAACGGGACATCTAGAGTCACAATGATTGAAAGCACATTTTTGCATTTGCCAAGTATCGGTGAAACCACGGAGATGTCTTTGTGGCAGAAGGGTTGCGTGAACTGGCAAACCCTGATGGATTCGCCTGGAGCCTTTTTGCCGACGGCAAAAGTCGATAAAGTTTTGCGAGCGCTTGATCTTTCTCGCTCGGCCTTGAGTGTGGGTGATTTGCGTTATTTTCAACGAACTCTCGGCAGTGCAAATGTCTGGCGAATGTTGCCCTACGTGCAAGAATCCATTGCTTACTTAGATATTGAAAGCACAGGTACGGGATTTCCACCTTATGCGCATTCGACCTCCATCGCTATTTCCTACAAGGGCCAGCTGTATGTGGAACACGAGATGGGAGCGAAACGCCGACTGCTCTCGGATCTCCACGCCGAAGCAAAGATGTGGTGCACATTCAGCGGCTTGTCTTTTGATATTCCATTTTTACGTCGCGAGTTTGGTTTGCCTTTTGACGGTCTGCACTTGGATCTCCGTGTTTGGCTTGGTCGGCAAGGTCACCGGGGTGGGCTTAAGAAGATTCAGGTGGAATTTTCTGATATTCCCACTCGCAGCTCGATGGATATCGATGGTTATGATGCCGTTCGCCTGTGGCGGTTGCATCTACAAGGTGTTGAAGGTGCATTGGAGACTTTGATGTGCTACAACGCCGAAGACACCGTGGTTCTCGAAGCTCTCACCGAAAAAGCTTGGCAAAAAGAGATTTTGGCGTTGTCTGAAATTTTTGAACTGTCTCCGCGAGCGCCCTATTCGCCTCCGCCGACGGAATTAAAAGTTCACGAAGAGGTGTATCGTCGCTTGCGTAGCGACTCAATCATTCATGCCAGCCCGAATTGAATCCTGAAGGCACCTAAACCAGCCACTTGCACGTCGGGTGCCGAATCCGCTCTGAAGCGATTTTTAGGGAGCTAGCGCAGATCTCGAATCATCTGGCGGACGAAGTGAACTTGAAAGAGAAAAAGTAGCTTCATTGCCATCAAGCTCACTGACAAGCATTGTGTATGAGCCATTTTCCTGCAGAGTTGCATTGCAAGACAGCTCTGTGGTGGTCCAATAAGAATTGCACTCTTTGACCGAATATCCATCGCGATCGAAAATTTGCACAGCCATTCTTTTAGGAGGAGTTTTCAGAGTGAAATTATAAGAACCTCGTTCGAATGTCATGAATCGATAGTATTGAGGGATTCCCGGGACGATGGCGCCTGTAACGACATCACCGATGACGAACCAAGGAACTGCAAAATCCACTTTTGCCCGAGGAGCGATTGAGGACTCTGCAGCCAGCGAAGCGGCAGAAAAAAGAAATAAAAAAAGAGATGCGCCCGTCATACAGATCACTCTGATTTTTTTTAATTGCGCCATTTTATTTAAATTCTGAAACATTTTATCCTCTCAGTTCCAAAAGACTCATATCTTTCATCAACCAAATTACATCGGTTCATAAACTTCAAAATCAACTGTCAATTCGGTGCCCAGAGGTTGCGCGTACCAGTTGATCGTTTCGCTAAGAATCAGAGAATTAGTGGAAGGTTCATAAACCCAACCCCTCGTCGGATCATTGGGAATTTCTTGCGTACCATATTTGACGACGATCGAATTTCGCTGCGGGAGTCGATTGAGTCGCACCACGCTGGCCGAACGTTTCACGATGTCCTTGGCATACTCTGCCAGTTTTGTTCCATAGTCTGTGGAACAGAGGCTCAACACATTGCCGCGGAAGGCGTCTGTGTTCGTGACCGAATCCAAAAAACTTTCGAGCTTGTTCGTCAAGCTTTCTGAACCTGGGCAAGGTGGAAATTCTGCAATTTTTCGAAGAACCCCGTAAGCCAAAATCTTTTTTTCATCCATTTTTTTGTCGACTAGGAATTTAAGAAAATCGGCCTCGCTGATGGCAGATTGTTCGGCGGCGTCGGTGATAAAAAAAATGGCCAGCATAGCATCCTGCCTGTAAAAATCTTTATTGACCCCGGATTCCAAGGGGCTAGATAGCGCCGCTACGACCGGTGCGAACATCATTTCTATGGCATCTCCGGAGATTCCAACGAGAAAATTATTAACCAGAGTTTGAATGAGATCGGGAGTCTGTTTAGTGACAAACGAAGGGTTACCTATAAGTCGACCGCAAGACTTCGTGCACTCCTGCATGTCCGTGGTTAACACTCCAATGTGAAAATCCAAGATTGAGGTGTTCGCAATACCTTGGGCAAATTTATCAATGTTTAGCGCTAACATTTGCTGAGTCGGCTCCATACTGCCTGAATTGTCGATGACAAATAAAATATCAACTTTTGGATTGAAGGAAATGAAACCCTTTGGCTTTTCTTGTTTGTCTTCGGTCTTCAATTTTGCGACGGGAACTAAGTGTGGAGACTTGTCAGAGCAGGACATCAGGGGGAGCGCGCTCAACAAACCAACAGCCAGCACAGATTTCCTAATTTTTGATCGTGTGCGAATCAAATTGCGCATCTTTACTCCTTGGCCGAGAGGCCAGATTTACCGCAACCTTTTTTAATATCCACTTTGAAATTACTCAATTCATCAAACCAAACATCTTTGTCACCGCTAAAGTTCATCGCATACTTGTTATTCGTCGACGGCACGCCGGATTTGATTTCGGAAGGTCCCGCTAGCGCCAAAAGTTTAGAGGCGGCATCCACCTGCTGGATCATTTCAACTTCGACAATCCGCAATTTTTGCATCAGCTGTTTTGAGTCGGCGAGTTCGATCGATGCCAACTCTTGCAACCGCTGTTGGCTTGAACCTTTGGCGAGATTGGCGCGAGTCAATACTTGATTTTTAAGTGTATCAAACTGCCCTTGCAGATTTCCAAAAGTGAGCGAGCGACCAAAAAGTTGGGCGGCGCGGTCGGCCTCTAGAAATAGAGCCTTTTGAACCTTCACCAACAAAATCAACATTTCGTCTCGACCGGCAGCCATGGGCAATTCGTGAGACAGCTGACCCAGCTTTTCAGCGGAAACACTTCCTTGCGCGAGGGCTGTGAAAAGTTTTTCGACGACCGGTTGTTGGGGATCTTTTACCAGTTTTTCAAGCGCTTGAAGATGATCACCAAATTGTGGCTTGATACTTTGTAGCGTCGCCATCACTCCGGGATAATCACACACCTTCAGGCGACTGAAGGCATCCAGCAAAAACGCTTCCATCCCTACCCACCCTTTGAATTTAGAGTACGTCAGAGTTTGCGTGATCGCGATGGCATTTTGCGGTTCCCCTTTGCGCATGTAGGCCCATGCCATTTCTTCTTGGGCAACAAACCAGTGATCTGAAGATTTGGGAATCTTTTTATAATACTGAATGGCTGGATCCAAAAATCCATTCTGATAAAGGAGTCGACCGGCAGTGAGAGTCATCAGCTCTTTGTTGATCGGATTCGCCTTGGTCTTCATCAAATGCGCCAACACCTGCGCAGCTTTGGCTGAATCACCGGCCAATCCCAGATTCAAAGTGAGTTGCCACTCAAGAACTGAACGCTCCAGTGATTCGGGGTTGGTTTTTTTAATCATTTCCGTGAGCGTCGCCACATCAGCCGTCACGAAATTTTTTTGCAAAAGCACTGCAATTTCGGCGGATGTTCCAAAAATCTGTGTCCAGAACGGTGACCAGGTGACTTGCGTAACCTGCCAGATGTCGGTTTTTCCTTTGACTGTTTCTTTCCACAAACTGATGACCGAAGAGTCAATTTGAGCGGGATCAGCAATCTGAAATAAGGCTTCAAGACCATTGATTTCAAGTCCATTTTTAAATTTCAATAGAGCTTCGAGGGCTCGGCCCGTGCTAGAATTCTGAAATTCAGTTCCTGAAAATGCAGAGGCCCATTGAAATAAAGCTTTCTCATATTTCTTTTCACCCAAAAACTGAAAAAAGATATTCTGTTCAGGGGTTTGATTTCCACTCGCTTTCTTGAGACTGATGAGGTCCTGGTTTTCAACGAATTGAGCCGCCTGCGGCGTCTTCCCTTCGAGAATCGACATCAAATCATCTTCAGCCTTCGCGAAATTTCCGCCTGCCAAGAATGACCCCAGCAAGAAACCCGCGATCGCCTGTTTAAATTTTGAAGGATTCATAAGAGCCATCCCACTTGCATCGAAGCAATACTTGGCTGGAGAGTTCGAGAAGATTCAAAGTATTCAGCTCGGTAGTTTTCGGTGCGGTACTCCAAACGGAGAGCGGCATTTTGATTCAACCAAAAACCCATTCCAGCGCCGACGGCCCACAGTGATGACGAGCCGTTTGACAACTCGATGGTGCCCGCACCCGCCAAAAAATAAGTGTCAAAGTGCGCGACTCCCCAATTTCCAAAACTCAATTTTCCGACGATCGGCGACCAAGTGATTTGTCCTAATCTTTCAGACTTTGGATAAATCACCTGGGGAAAAAGAAAGGTCGGATTTTCAGGATTCCTGATGACATCTTGGCGGGCCCGATCAATCGCGGCGTCCCCCTCCGCCGTTAGCTTGTTATAGGAGTGATTGTATTTCACGCCAATCGCCCAGGTCGGTGTGATGTGATAGTGAAGATTCAGACCGAGGTTTTGGGTCTGGTTGTAGGCATCGGCTCCGAATACACCTGAATACTCGGGCGCAATTTCAAATCGGCCAGCCAAATTAACGAATCGATTCTGGACAATGTCCGTCTGAATTTCAGGGTTGAGGGCTTTAGCCTTTTCATAAAGCGCCTCGTTACCTCCGAAGGAATCCGCTTCGCTCGCCAACGATTCTGTCGCCGCAGCCGGCGGATTCGGAGCCGCAGTCTCTGATTGCGTCGCCGGCGCAACCACTGGTGCCGTCGTCGTCGCTTCAGATGGAGTCGGAGGCGCTGCCATGGGGGAAGTCGTCGGCGCTTGAATGAGGGTTCCGGTCTGAGCGCGAGCCGCGAGATTCCAAGTGATGGCTAAAAAAAATAAAATGGTCTGCAAAGCAATTTTCATGGAGCCACCTGCACGTCGAGGGACATTTTGTGTGTAGTTTGAACATTCTCTGAACCGTAACGAGCGCGATTTTCAATCCGAAAGTTGAAATCGTAATGGCCCGGCGTGACTGCGGTGAGGTCTAACAACGCGATACAGTCCAAACTCCAAAAATTCACCGAGTTCTGGCAGGTCACTTGCGAACCCGGAAATTTAACTTCGATCGGATCGCTGGAGATCACTGTGACATTTCCCGATTTCAGTGGGTCATAGAAACTGAAGGCCACCGTTTCGCGCGAACCCGCGACAAGAGACAGCGAATTGGCAAGAGAGAATCGAGTTTCAGCAATTCGACCCTGGATATCGATGAATTTTTCGTACAGCGTCGAAGTCCGGTGCACCTGAGAAATTGCCGAAATTCCAAAACAATACTTTGCGGTCGAAAGCAGCGAGCTGCTCGCATTCACCAATCGCACCATGGCCCGCGCTTTAAAAACATTGGGAGTCGTGGTGAGCTCAAAACCCGTGGCGAAATCAACCGCATAGCCAATGGACTTGCCCGCCGAACAATCTTGAATCATCGCCCGAACATTGTCGGGATTGCCACCGGCATCTTCATCGCGAATTTGAACCTCATAACTGCAAGATTGACCAACCTTACAGACGGCCACACCACCCACCGAGACAACCGTGGGTGTTCCAAATTTATTTTCAATGAGAACAACGATGCGCTTTTCTTCCGACGAAACCGAGTAGATCGGGTTGGGCAAAGTGTCCAATCGCACAACAAGCTCTTTGCGAAGAAAGGGCTTTCCAGCCAGAATCTGGCTATCGGGCGTCCATGTAAACAGTCCCTGAGCATCGACCGTTGCATTTGGAAAGTCGGCTAAATTAGAAATCGACAGTGCAAAAGAAACTTCGGGAATAAGAACTCGACCCGCCAATTGGATCTCGAGCGGAGCTCCCACCGTTGCATTCACCAACTCGGGTACATCAATTTGCAAATCATTTTTTCCGGCAGTTTTTGGAGGTTCCGCCTTCTCTTGCTGCGGAGGTTTGCCATCTCGCACCTCGCCTGGAGCATCACTGAGAGGATCTTCTTGCAACTTTCCACAGCCAATTGCAGCGACGGAAACGCACATCACGAGCGCCCAAAACCAATGACTCGGTTTCATTTCAGTTTTCATCTGTCCCCCTTAACCCTGTCCAGAGCGGCGCAAATTGAAGGGATAAGTCACCTTCACGTCAACACCACCTTGAGGTACAGGAAATTTCCACGTTTTTAATCTCATTGAAATGCAATCTTCGACGCCCTTATTGCCCATCGACGAACTTTCAACCTGCGCAAATTTCACTGCGCCGTCGCCACCGATCGTGAACCCCATCGCCACGCGACCACTGAGCGCTGGAGTGCCTTGCAATCCCTGCTCATAACAAAACCGAACCTGTCCCAGATTTCTGCGAATCACTTCGTCGATTTGCGAACGCTCCAAGCCCTTCGCAATTTCAGCCTCTGCACCGAGAGGAACTGGCATTCCGCCGGCGGAACCGACTAAGGACAAACTCCCGTAGCCCTCTTGGCCACCACCTTTGCCTTTGGTGCCGTAACCGCCTCCGCCCGAAATATGAGCCCCAGGCCCCAATGGAGCTGAAACAATTCCTTTGCCATAGAGAGAGGTTTGAACGCCGCCGCTACCGCCAGTTCCACCAAGTCCAGCACCCGCAGTCGCACTCGCGGCACCGAGATTCAGACCACCGCGATTTTTTCCGCTATTCAGACTGCCCAACACGGCCAAGGCCCCGGCCCGTTTCACCATTTCCATTTTTTTTGTAGGAACTTTCGTCGCGGTCGCATCAAAGTTCGTATCCTTTGGAATGACGGTTTCGCGAATGGCCGGCGGTGGTGGAGTTTTCACAATTCTAACGACGGACTGCTTTAATTCTTCGGTGAGCTTCGCACTTTCTCGAGGAGCAAAAAAAACCACCGAAAGCATCAATGCCAATAAGACACCGCTAGCAAGCAGCGAGACCCTCCAGTCCCGATCAGAATCCTTTTTAAGCTCACCGTCGACGGCTACGTCCTCGATGAAATCAACCAGACGCAAAGAGCCAAATTCTCCCAGTGCCATCGGCTTTTCGCGGAGTTTATCTTTATGGATATGCGCGAGATTTGAGTAAGGTATTTTGCTTTTATCAATAGCTTCCAAATCACTGACGACTTCCATTCGCCGTCGATCTTTGCGGTGAATGAGATGCCCTTCATTCGTCAACATGGGAATTTGACGTACGAGCCGGCCCTCCCTATCTTCGAGAATTAAGCGCTCCATCATTTGCTACTCACCTCTCCCAAAGTCGCCGACTGCTTGAGACGATCTTTGAAGTCCGTCCTTACACCAATTAAACTATTTAGAACTTTATCTTCTTCGACGGTGGTCACGGCTTCGTCCGAAAAGTAGTATTTTCCATTCACAAGTAAATCATCGAAACTCATATTCGTTTGACTAGACGGCAGAGGTTTCACAGGTGCCGGAGCCGTGCTGGCAGCCGGCACGGCCGACGCAGGAGTGTCTAGTGCGGCAAACACCGAGGTCATCGGCGCAGTCACCAAAGTGATTATCCACAGTGCAAATGTAGAGAATGTCAGTTTCATTGTTTCTCCTTCTTCGGCTCAACCACCGGAGCGGACTGAGGTGGCACTTCAGCCGAGAGCGCCGCCAATCGGGTTTCAAAATATTCTGCCATGACTGGACGTTGCGCTTTCTTTTCCATCGTCAGCACCTCTTGAATGGCCTCAGTGGCAAATGGATTCTCTTTCAGTTTGAGACGAGCTTTTTCAAGCTCCGCAAAACTGGGGCGAGCCGCGGTCGGCGCTTCAGACTGGGCAAGTTGCAATAGATCCTGAAATGCCGGTTTGGATTCAACAGGCGCAATCGCTAAAATCAGATTCACTTCCCGCACCCAGTAGTCCCCGAGCCCAGGGAACTGGGCAAAACTGACCTTGTAATTTTCGGCTACCGTTTTTTGTTCCCAGAACTCTTTTAATTTTTCAGTCGCAAGCCGCGCCTTGTTTTGATTGGGGCTCACCTGCTGACCGAGCATTTGCAAATACTCTTGTTGCTGCTGTTCATTCAAATCCGCTGGGACCGGCAATGACAACACCTCATCGTAAAATCTCTGATTTTCAACGGCAATCATATGAAGTGCTAGAAGTTGGGACGCCCAACTAGCGTTTGCAATCGCGCGATTTGCAAGATTTTCCGCCTTTTCTAAAAGCTTAACTCGCTCTTTCAGAGTGGCGCCGAGCAATTTTGGATTTTTTCCATCGATGTGATGGGCAACAAGTTGTCGACTCATGGCCTGAATGTCGTCGACCAAAAGAAGGCGCTCAGCCATCACGAGGCCGTCCTCCTTTCCCACTTTACCTTTGAGAGCTTTTTCTAAAACAGCGCGGTCTTTGGTGGTCGAATAAACTTCAATGACTGCTTGACCATAGAGTCCTGGTGATTTTTGCAGAATCGACTTTTGGATGTCCAACTCAGCCCCAGGTTTGGCGGAAGACCTCACGAGGCGAAGTGCGATCAGCGCCTTCTTTTCGAGATCCTTCGATTGTTTTAAAAATTGGAGATAGTGATTTTTTGGATCTTGCCCCGCTAGCTCTGCATACAGGGCCAGCTTTAAAATCCGCGAATCGGCGCTCAGTTCGGTGAACCTCATCTGTTCTGAAGTTTTTAAAGCCGTCGCAAAATCCAACTGCAGCTCTGCGAGCCAAGCCTTTCGACCGAGGGCGAATTCTTTTTCGTCAAGCGTGAGATTTGGCAACTTCAAAAATTCATCTGCGGTGTTTCGAGCTTCTGTGATTTTACGAAGCTTCTCTTGAAGAATGAGTTTATTTTTCAAAAAAACTTTCTGATCGTCAACGGAAGCGCGGCTGGAATCAAAATCTTTCAATGCCGCCAAAGCCCGAGGGCCATCAGACTGGGCCCATAGAGCTGACTGATTTAAGATCGATTTTTGGGCCAAACTCGAAAACTCTGCTTTTTGATCGGGAAACAGACCCGCGTATTCCTGGGACCACAACTGAATTTTTGCGTCATCTTTTAAGAGCGCCAGTGCATCCAAAGACAAGTCGGCTGCTTGCCGGCGAATCAGCGAGCTCACCTTGGCATCCATCGCAAGCGCTCGCATCTGCAGAGACGCATTTACGTAATCGCCTTTTTTGTAAATGGCATACGCAATTTGGTAGTCAACCTCTTTGGCCTTTTCTTGAGTCGGACTCAACTTTAAGTAATCCTGTTGCGCTTTTGCTAAAAGAGAATCGTCTTTCGCTTTTTCAACCTCTTCGATGTTCAGCAAAAGATTTTTTTCAAGTTTTTCGGCCACCGTTTTTTTTGCCGTAGAATCTGATTCTTTCTGAAAAACAGCGGCCAAAACTTGACTGGCCTGCGAACGCCACTCGAAAGCTCTTGCGCCGTCACCCGCTTGCACGGCGGCTTGAGCAGCCCAAACTAGCATGTCGGCATCCTCGGGAAAAGTTCCGAGGTAATCCGAATAAGCCTTAAGAAGTTCAGTCGAAATCTGAACTGTTTCAAGACGATTCCAGCCGATCACAAATTGGCGGAGGGTCCCGTGAGTTTCTCCGCAAGACTCCATCGTGCAACCAGCGGTGCTCCACAGGGCCAAGGCTTGATTGTAATAACCTGCGGCCGAGTCCAAGCGTTTTAAATCGAATGACAGTCGAGATTTTTGGGCCAAAGCTTCAAGGCGAATTCTGGGATCAGAATGTCGCTGATAGACAAAGTCCCAAGCTTTTACCGCTGATTCCTTTTGCCCAAGACGAACTCCCTCCCGAGCAAGCAACGTCACTTGCGCCAACTTAAAATCAGGCGGAGTTAAGTCATAAAGTTTTTGCGGATCAGAATCTGCAATGCCTCTCGCCGCCATGAACGTCGCTAGATCTCGCGAAACCTCCTCAAGAAATTGAGGATCTGCCACGGTTCGTGAGGCAGCGGTTCTTGATTGCAATTTGGGATCTTGGAGAATCACTTGAAGCTGGTCAATCGCCGAAGGCAGTTGATTCATGCGAAATGCACACCAAGCCTTGCGATAGGCCGCGAGGCCTTTTAAGGTTGCGCCTTCGATTTGCAATACTTTGTAAAAATGAGCGTCTGCTTTTGAAAACTCAGAGGCTCGAAAATCCATTTCAGCCAAAGCAAAATGAGCATCCGCCAACTCCAGCGAAGAGGCGGCCAGGTTCAAAATCTTTTCGTAACTCAGGCGCGCATCTGAGGTTTTACCCAACAACTCTTGCAGATGGCCCACCTGCAGTTGAACTTTGGCCTTTGCGGCTGCCGGAGCTTTTTGAAGGCCTTCGGAATAAAATTGAAGAGCTTTTTGACGATCTTTTTCGCCAGCGGTGCAGACCGTGCAA
Organism: uncultured Pseudobdellovibrionaceae bacterium; assembly: GCA_937900305.1. GTDB lineage: Bacteria > Bdellovibrionota > Bdellovibrionia > Bdellovibrionales > Bdellovibrionaceae > CALCCV01. The sequence goes on from CALCCV010000395.1 coordinate 13,776, forward strand.
TTTTCATTGAGTTCTTTCATCGAAAGAAGTCGCGCCCGCTCAGCATGGAGATCGGCCAAACGCAATACCACAGAAACTCTGGCTGGATCATTCGGAGCTAGATTCAGCTGAACCTGAGTGAGTTTTTCGATCAGCAACTGTTGAGTAGAGATCTCTTTACTGACGGCTTCGGCGCCATTCACTGGCAAGCTGGCTTGCAAAGCGAACGTTAGCACCACGAGTCCTGCGGCTCTTTTCATCCTTGATCCCCCACCCTTAGAAGCGCACGAATCTCTTCCGAGAGAGTCGCGTTATTTCAATACAACAGCAAAGTGAATGTCGCTATATCCCGACTGATTCATCGCCAAGATGATCTTATTCAGCTCTTCGTACTTCAATCTTCGGTCCGCTTGAATCGTAGCGATGCCCGGAAACTCGACGCCCGGGTGAAAATCGGTGTAGAGCTTTCGCAAGCTCAGCAACTCCGTCGTGATGGTATTTACATTCACTTCTTTGTCTTCGACAAAGATTTTGTCATTCTCAACTTTGATGATGGGGTTTCGCTCAAGCACTTCACCCAAGTGAGCCTTCGGCAACTCTTGATCTTTGCCGATAAAAATCACATCACCCGTGCTTGAAAAACTCATCAGTAGAAAAATCACTAGGATCGAAAATGCGTCGATCAACGCGGTTAACAACAAATCCGCCGCCAAATGGCGCTTGAAACTGGCTCCCCGGGGATGGATCACTGATTGCCCTTGAAGCAGGCCCGTCAGAACAGATTGATTTAGAATTCCATCAGATAACACTAAGCCTCCAATTCCTTACAAAGGCGAAACACCCAGATCGGTCAGACCATTGGCTTTCAACTTGTCCATCAAATCGATGATGTCCTCGTAAGCCGTAACGGCTGCCGGTTGAATCAAACCTGTCTTTAAACCTGGATCCAATTGACGAAAAGCAACGATGTTTCTTTCAAACCCACTCCAGTCGGGCAAACTGTTCACCTTGGCCAAATGAACCTTGCGTAAATTCGCGGGAATCAACTGACTCTGCTGAACATCCAGTTCAAGCTCACCCTGCGGTGACATTCGAACCCACATCACGGGATTTTTGGGAGTGTCTTCTTGAGTTTGACCGCCAACCGCCTGTTTGACATTCAGGGAACCGACGTTCAACCAAACTGCTGTCAGAAGCAAAAAACAGATACAAACCGAAAGCAAATCAATGCATGGAATCAAATTGATCTCAAAATCTAAGTGCTTCTTAGAAGACTTCACAAAATACTCCTCTGGAAAAAACGCAGCCAATCGACAGAACCGTCAGACAAAAAACAGAGGCCGAGAACCTCCACGGATTCCTTGACCAACGGGCTTAGGCGTTCGATTCAACCGATCGTTCAGATTTCATAGGTTTGATTTTGTAAGTCAGCATCGGTTCATAGGTGAAACTGAGCCAATTGAAAATCTTCAAGCCACCCTGATTTAGGTCTTCCGCCAACCGATTCGCACGATTTTGAAGAATGGCATAGGCGACGAGTGCAGGAATTGCCGCAATCAAGCCATATGCCGTAGCATTCATGGCCTCAGAGATCCCAGCCGATAGCAGTGAGGCCTTTTCAGCCGGATTGGCAAAGGCAACTGCCGCAAATGATTTGATCATGCCAGTGATCGTTCCCAACAAACCTGTCAACGTTGCGACGTTGCCGAGCATCGACAGAAATCCCACCCGTCGATCGAGATGCGCATTTTCTTCAATGAGCACTTCGTCCATTTTTCCTTGAATCTCATCTTTGCCACCCAGATTTTTGGCGGCAAGAGCACCGGCCGCAATGGCCCGAGCGATCGGATTTTTAACGGACAACATCTGAGATTTTTGAATGATCGAATCCATCTCTCCTCGACGGATGGATTCTTCAAACGTCAGCGCCAATCGTGACTGATCTAATTTTCGACGAAAAAAAAGGGCCGCTGTTCTTTCAAGAATGATGGCTATCGACGCCAACTGAATCAAAAAAATGGGCCACATCCAAAAGCCACCGTGCTCGAACGCCAAAGCGATCTTAGTGAAAAAATCCATATTTCCCCCTGACAAAAGGCTAATGATCCTTGTAGTTCACTGTCTATACGATTTTTCACTTGACGCACAAAAACATAACGAATTCCAAAAAGACTCTCAACAGTGTGATCGCGCACTCACTGATTTTTACCATCAGCGACTGGTGCTAACGTTATCACTTATAAGAGCCATCAGCGAAGCCATGCCTCAACAGCAATCCACTTCGATCCGAAAAATCAGCTTTTGAAATCAATGTGCATCCATCACCGCGGTGGTTTTGGTCCGAAACTTTAGCAAGTACCACGGGATAAACGTCAGCGAAAATATGAGCATGATGACGTAAGTGAGTTGCAGGAAACTCATCATGAAGACTTGATTCTGAATTCTAAAATAAATACTGCGAATAGTGGCTTCTTGGCCCGAGGCCA
>CALCCV010000396.1 GCA_937900305.1 uncultured Pseudobdellovibrionaceae bacterium
CATACTTAACTTATTGAGTTTAATAACTATTTTAAAAAAAACACAAGACTTAGGCAAATTCTATAACAGATCTTAAATTCCGTAAATCGGGAGTGTCTTCTCTCGAAAATCAACACAGTCTAAGGGCGAGTTCCCCGTTGACCTTGCAGAGTTCTTTTTCCCATGCAGTTTCTGTCACTGTGGCTCCTCTTTCACTTTCTGTTGCGCTTTCTTTTTTCATATTGGTCGTTGCATTCGCATCGGTGGCAAATGACTTGTGCAAATCTGTTTTCCTTTCACCCCAAAGTCGCCCAAGGTTCTTTGCAAAGTTTTTTTTGCGCTATGCCTGTGCGAGATGCCTCTCTGTATCTGGGCCTGCTAGATAGCGGACTTCTGCATGTTTTTGTCGTCTCTGGATCTCACATCCTCGCCCTCGAGCAGGGACTTCAGCTATGCCGTGTTCCAAGAGTTCTTCGCCATCTGCTCCTGTGGGGCTATGGAGCCTGCACAAGTTTTGATCCGCCCGTTGTTCGAGCGTTGCTGTATTTACTTTTGCGCGACAGTCATCTTCACGGCCTATCTACAGGCCACATTCCGCGCGTAGCTTTATCATGGATTTTTACCTTAGCTCTGGTCCCGCAGTGGTTAAATTCGCCATCTTTGCTGATGAGCGTGTGGGCCTCTTTTGGCGTTCAACTTTTTCTTCTGTCCGAAAGAGATCGCATCGAAGAAAACAAACACCTCTGGCTGTGGCGATTGTCAATTTGGATGTACGTTTTCATGATGCCCATATTGATCACGTCGACCTCCCACCCCTTAAGTATCATTTACAACGCGATCGGAACCCCAGTTCTTACCATCGGTTTAGTTTTCATCGCTCTCTTTGGTTGGATCGATGGTCTCTCTTCGCTTATCACCTGGCTGCTAACGACCTTTTTGCAAACTTTAGAAATGGCGATCCCGTTTAATATCTTTCGCAACCGCGTGCAATTTGCAAAATTCCCCATCCTCTTCGGCGCCAACACCTTCGGAATTCTTTGTCTGCTCACGATGACCTTTATGTATTATCTCTGGCGCCACAGAAAGCGACGAAGATTTTCGGAAGCGTTGGAGGTGAGCCCATGACTTTTCAGAGACTTCTCGCCGGAGGTTTGGTTTGCGGTTTAATTTTTTCGGCCATCGGCTTGGATGAGGGGCGAAAGGCCCTTTGCAAAAGGAATCTCTACAATCAAAGTCCATCTTGCAAAAAAAAAGAAAAAACATTTCAACAAAGACCGACCCAAGAACAGAGGGGTCGGTCTGCTATAATAAAATCAACCTCGGTAAGCTTTGAACTCCATAGACAGATCGCGAGCCACGGGTTCGTAACAAACGAAACCGCCATAAACATTCAATCCTTTTCGCAATGGCAAATTCTTTTCCACCGCGCTCTCAAGGCCGTGGGCGGCAATCATTGAAGCGTATCGCAAAGTCACATTTGTCAACGCGTAGGTCGAAGTGCGGGGCACAACCCCTGGCATATTCGGGACACAGTAGTGAATGACTCCGTCGATTTCATAAGTTGGATTTTGATGTGAAGTGGGTCGACAAGTTTCAATGCAACCGCCCTGATCCACGGCCACATCCACAACCACTGATCCCTTCGACATTGAAGAAACCATTTCTTTAGAAACCAACATCGGTGCTTTTTGACCCGTGATCAAAACAGCTCCGATCAAAAGATCACTCCCTTGCACGGCCTCTTCGATGTTTTTGGTGTTCGAATACAAAGTCATGCAACGACCTTGAAAAATATCATCGAGGTATTCCAATCGAGCCGTGTTTACATCCAAAACGGTCACGTTTGCACCGAGACCCACTGCCATTTTCGCAGCGTTGGTTCCCACCACACCACCGCCAATGATGGTCACTTGCGCCGGGCGAACTCCCGTCACGCCCCCCAGCAAAACGCCTTTGCCACCATGGTCGCGCTGAAGATAAAAGGCTCCAATTTGAGTGGCCATGCGGCCTGCAACTTCCGACATGGGTGTTAACAGAGGCAAAGAGCCATTTTCGAGCTGGATGGTTTCGTAGGCGACGGATTTCACTTTTCGTTCGCACAAAACTTTTGTCAGTTTTGGCTCAGCTGCCAAATGCAAATAGGTATAAAGAATTTGATTTTCGCGAAGGAGTTCATATTCGTCCGGCAAAGGCTCTTTCACTTTCACGATCATGTCGGCTTTGGCATAAACTTCTTTTTTCGTATCGAGAATTTTTGCGCCGACCTTGAGGTATTGGTCGTTAGTGATTTGTGAACCAACGCCCGCATCTTTTTCGACATAAACAGTGTGACCCTCTTTGATCATTTGCGCGACGCCCGCTTCGGTCATGCCGACACGATTTTCGCTGATCTTAATTTCTTTCGGAACACCGATGATCATATTTTCCTCTTTCCTTTTTCTTTTCGTTTTAGTTTTTCTTTTTTTTTAGGGTTTGAAAAGCGGCAAAGCCAGCGCATCAAACTTCGCCCAAGTTCCAATCCTGGTAACGACGCTCAAGATCTGCGATATTGGCGCCTAACTCCACGTGTCTATAGGACGTCCGGTTTTGACGAATCTGTTTCACCAGTTTGTTCATCATATCGTGGCCCGCCTTGTAGAGCACCACGTGGCCCATCAGGGGCATACCCAGTGTCACAAGATCTCCCAGTGCATCGAGAGCCTTGTGGCGCACAAATTCGTCTGGCCATCGCAATCCCTCGGGATTCATCACCCGGCGATCATCAAGTCCAATTGCGTTTTCGAGGGAAGCCCCCAACCCAAAGCCCTTCGCTCGCAAAGATTCTAAATCTTTTGCGTACCCAAATGTTCTGGCGCCGGCCAGCTCGCGAGCAAATGTCTCTTCATTGATTTCCAAATCTAGTTTCTGCCGACCAATCGGCAGCGGAAAATCAATAGTGATTGTCAACCTCAGCCCGTGGTAGGGCAAAACATAGGCGTGCTTATCGTCTTCAGAGTAGGCAATCGGTTCGGTGACATAGCAATACTTGCGAGGTTGATCCAATTCATTCGTACCGACTTGATTGATCGCCCTCATGAATTCACGGGCCGAGCCATCGCAAATGGGAATTTCAGGGCCATCTAGTTCGATAAAAAGATTATCGATGCGATAGGCAGAGAGCGTGGCCACACAGTGTTCTATCGTTGCGACTTTGAAATGTTCATTCCCCAGCGCAGTTTGTAAAACCGTGGCTTCGACATTCTGAGCATCCACCTTCAGCGAGGGACTGTTTGGCAAATCCCGACGCACAAACCAGACTCCGGTGTCAGCGGGCGCCGGGCGAAACGTCAGTCGACAGGGATTCCCAGAGTGAAGACCGATCCCTTCGACCTCCACTTTTTTTCGAATCGTTTTTTGTAAAAACATTCCCTATCGGTATCACTGCGGTTTAAGAGTGTAAACCTCTGGTTGCACATCCTGAAGACGCGCATCCTCCAAATTGAACTCCAACTTGGAACTGCAGGCAGACCGCCAGATCCAGGTTGGCATCGAATAAATACATGGGTACCACCAAGTAACGCATCGTTACCTGAGATTCTTGATGTGCGAAGGCCATTGGAGTAGATGATGGGCATCGGAAACACGATCCGCTGCAGGTTTCTTCCCAGGATCAGTGTGCGATCCAAGTCCAAAAAAGGAAAGTCGATGCGAAACACTCCCTCCCAAAACTCAGCTCCCAGTGGGTCCAAACCCACAAAAGTTGATTTCGACTTTCGGGATCTAATTCAACGCGAATTTGCCAGTCGCCAGGGGCGCAACGCCAAGTACTCTCTGCGAGCCTTTGCCCGCGATCTCGATCTGCCGGCTCCGAAACTTTCTCAGATTTTAAAAGGCACTTGCGGACTTTCGGCTGAACGTGGGGAAAGTGTCGCTAAACGGTTGGGGCTCACCCCAGGTGAAAAACGCCTCTTCATCTGTTGCCTGGAAGCCAATTTCTCGCGCAATCCAGCCAAACGCAAAAAAGCTCAAGCTCGCCTGGCTATTCAAGCGGCGCAAATTGCCTTGGACCTCGAACAGTTCAAGCTGGTCGCCGACTGGCACCATCTCGCGCTCTTAGAAACATTTAAACTGTCATTGCCATCTCAGGAACCCAAGGTCCTCGCGCAAGTTCTAAACATAGATGAGGCTCGTGTGAACGAGGCCTTGATTCGCCTCGAAAAATTAGAATTGATTGAACGATCCCCAGAAGACGGTCAGTGGCAAGCCACCTCCCCGCACGTTCAAACAACTGCAGATATTCCATCACGAGATATTCGTGAACACCATCGGCAAGTTTTGAGCAAAGCGAGTGACGCCCTCGACAAATTCAGCGTCGAAGAGCGAGACTTTAGCACTCTCATGATGGCTTTCGACGAAAACGACATTGCCGATGCGAAAGCCATGCTGAATGAATTCAAAGATCGCTTCGAGCTGCGCTTCGCGCGCCAACAAAATGCCGACCGAGTTTATGCGGTGGCCCTGCAATTGTTTCCATTGAGTCAAAAATCTAAAACAAAACGAGACGAGAGTCTCACCAACAAATCCAATCAAGAGGAGTCCCCATGAAATCCATTCTTTTTATTTCCGCTTTCTTCGCTCAAACCTTGGTGTTTGCAAGTGTTCGCGTCAACAATGGCATCATTGCCTTCGCACCTGTTCGCCCCATTTATTCATGTCAGCAGGCCATTGTACCGCAACAATACCCGACTGTGGTGTACACGGCACAAGTTGACGAGAGTTTAGGAAACATCTTTGTTAAGATCAATAAGACCACTGGCGAAGTCACAGAAAATGTTTATTACGGGTCAATGATCGTTGATACCACAATTCGGCCGCTGGTTCCTGGATTGTTCTTGGTGAATCTAGAAGACGGTGCCACATTCTCAACGACTGATTTTCCAAATCAGTCGTTTGGAAACTTCCATTTCAACAATTTGCAGCTTTCTTTCGAGTGCCAAAAGCACTAATCGAATAAATCAAAAGCACTTTTTTTCGAAAAATCTCGAGCGGCCTCCAGCGGCCGTTCGAAGGTTGTGCGGCCTTCAGACTCCGCCTTCGGCGCTGTCCTCATATTCCGCCTTCGGCGCAAAACAAAATGAGAGCTTCTGCGAACCGGTTGAGCTCTAAAATCTCGCGGTGATCGCCGCCAACGTCTGGATGAAAAACCCGCGATAGCTTCTTCTTTGCGACCCGAACGACCTCGGCTTTCAGAGGTGCCTCCATAGGAAATCCGTTAGCGACAAAATAGGAAATCGCAGCTTCGATGCTGGGGGGATAAACGGTTGCGGGGGAACTCGATTTTTGCTTAGAGCTCTGCTTTTGAACTCGCTGGTGCTGTTTGTGTTTTTGGTACTGCTGTTTACGGAACTCAGCCCGCTTCTGTTTGAATGCTTCCTGTTTTGCAGTCTGCGAAAAGGATTGAGAAGATGCATGTGAAGATGTCTGACTCTTCGTCACCGAAGATGGTTTTTTTTCGATCTTCGTTTTTTCGTCGAGAAAATCACTTTGAGTCGACGCCACGGCCAAAAGCGTCGCCCAAATGTGTTTACACCAGCGCTCTTTTTGCGCGACTGAACAATGGCAATCGGCTTCAATGCACTCACTCTGCAGAGACTCCAATTTCAAAGACACTTTGATCGATGACGATGATGTTTTAATATAGGATTGAATTTCGGTGTCGGAAAGTCGCGAAACTTTCACCATACCTTTGGCGAAAATCGACTGGCCCTGATTTCGAATCTCGGGTCGAAAGTGGCCCTCCCAAATTTCATTCAAACGCCCTGTGGTCATCTGTCACCCTTTGATCTTGCCCGCAAGATAGCCGGTCCCACTGAAAATTCAATCCGTATGAATGTGTACCCACACAAAAAGACAGATTGGCCGATGGACACATGACAGATTCCAAGTTTTAAGACTACAAAGTCTTGAAATCGACTCCCGAAAAATGCACCATTTCAGAAAAGAGAAGCCGGATGTCCCACAAAACTCTTGTTAAAATTGCTATCGTGATGGTCGTCGTCTTTGGAGGCACTGTCTTGCTGTACCCGCTGCTATTCAATCCCGATAGCAAGAATGCGGCCCCGATCGAAGTCGACCCACTTCCGACACACTGATGAACAGCTCCCGAGACCGGATGACAGCGCCTGAAAACTAGCGCTGCCGACCAATGGCGCAAGCAAATTAGAAACAGGAACTATTGCTTCGCTCCGCCTTTGATCCAATCAAAAATGAGTTTCTTCTGAACCTCGGTCAAAGGGGCGTCAGTGGCAGGCATCGAATCAAATTGAACTTCTGTGTACAACAAGCTGTCTGCCGGCGCACCGACAATCACTTTGGTTTTGGTGGAAGCATAAGTTGTAACATCATAGCCTCCCTTTTTATTGGAGGGTTTATGGCAACTCATGCATTTCGGTTGCAATATGGCAGCAGAAATTTCACTCCACTTCACGTCGGGCACAACTCCCGCAGCCGCCACTCTCAATGTGATACTTTTGGATGTTTGCTCATCCTCATCATCGGTTGCGGTCACTTGAAAGATGTAATCACCAGCCACCGTGATCCCGCTGACCGAGGTTGCGGCCATCGTCGGTGTGGTGATTGTTAAAGCTGCACCGGAGGTCTGAACCCAAACGATTGAGGAAATGGTGCCATCGGGATCTGAAATTGTCGCCGATAGACTCGCCGTACTCGTTGGCAATTGAACCGTCACCAGCGATGAAGCCAAGGTCACAGAAGGCTTTTGGTTCACCGGCTCTTCTTCGGGAGGAACTTCGAACTCCCGAGCTCCCTCGTTGATCCAAGATGAGACAAGTTGCAACTCGCCATCACTCAAACGGGCGCCTCCGGAAGGCATATCCCCACTGTCAAGCTGCTGATAAAACACGGAGGTGGCCGCGTTACCAGCCCTCACAAAGTGCATCACCTCCGCATAAGTCGTCAGTGGCGTCGAAGCACTGGCGCCGTGGCACATCACACACTTTGGCACCAAAATGGTGGATTTCAGCGTGGCAAATTCTTTCTTCGCAAGTGGAGTCTGGATGTTCATTTGCGCGTCTGAACTCGTCGTCGACAGTTGCCCACAGCCCATCAAAAGCAAACTAAAAACTGAACAACCGAAAGTGAATATTGAAAAACACATGCCCCACAATAACATTGCAAACGAACGGCTCTTTTTTGCTTTCGCCATGAGATTCCCCGATTTGTAGCATCCCCACAATCAGCATAACGAAAAAAAATAAGAAGTCGGCAGCAAAGCGACCAAGAGTTTCTAAATAAGACATTTTAAAAAAAATGGGCCGCAGACACTGTCGATCTTTTTTTCAGATTTGGGCTCTACCTAGTTCCAACAAGGTAGGCGATCCAAGACATGCAGGATTCACCAACTTCGGCCCGTGAGAATTCTCCATTCCCGGAGCCATCGCGAGAAGTGCCTTCCCAATAGGTGTGAACATTTTAAATCCCACTTCGAGTAAAATATCCCGCACTTCAGGAATACTCCACATTCTCCAGTCATAAGTGAAAACATCATTGTATTTCTTTTTACCCACTTTAAAGTGGATACTGAAGTCAGCGTAACCCGTGATCGGATCAAAGCCCTTTTGATCCCAGTAGTAGACAAACTTGCCTTTTTCCGTGCGATCTTGAATGGCCTGATGGCATTGAGTTCCTCCAAAGATGTCTAAAATGAAAATTCCATCTCTGTGGAGGTGTTCGTAGACGTTGGTAAAATAAGCCTTCAACAGATTTCTCTCCTTAAAGAGAAAATAGGAGAAGTTCATCGCCACTGAGATATCTACTCTTGGCAAAGAGTTGTCGAGCACGCTCTTTTCGATGATCGACAGGCGCGATTGTTGAGACTCGCTCAGCTTTGGAAGATAGTTCTTATTGCCATAGTCGATGGGTTCCCGATCGATATCGATTCCATAAGCCCGATTTTCACGGTGCATTTTCACCCATTCACAGCTCAGCATAAAAGTTCCGCAAAAATCTTCGCGCAGAACTCGCCCCGCCCGACCTCGGAGCTCTTTGTAGGTGTTCGCAAAAAACTCCACGTCCCCGTCAGCAGATTGCACGGCCTGCGAATACAATTTGTACTTGTCGAAGGGCCATTGATTTTGGGACGCGACAGAAGATGGACTTGAATTCTGAGCTCTAGTTTTCGATTGCAATTTCGATTTCGACATAATGTTAAGGCACTTCAGCTAAAAGTTCGCGGAGATTTTGTTCAATCTCGTGTTTTTGAGGTACAGAGGCGTCTTCTAAATTGGCGTGCAAACCAATGCCCGGTAAATGCTTACCGGCCAAAACTCGGGGACGGGCCATGAGTTGGTAGAACAATTCATTCACAGCTCGGTAACAAAGATGTTCACCAAAATTTGTAACCTCGGTGTCCTCATTGACAAACAAAACTTTGCCCGTTTTTTGAATTGAAGCCTTCATCGTTTGCCAGTCGTAAGGATAGATAGATCTCAAATCGATGACCTCAATGGAGTGTCCTTCGCTGGCCAATTGGTCAGCCACTTCATTGCACAACAACAGATGTCGACCGCTGGAAATGACGGTGACTTGCGAACCCGACCGCGTGATCCTCGCTTTGCCAATCGGAATGAAATGCTCTTTGACCTTTGGCCATCGGGCCTTCCAAGTCGTTCGATCGCCAATGGGGGCATCGATCATCGAGCGCAGTTCTTTTTCATTTTCGGGTTCGCCCGGGATCATCTCGTCGCCTCGCACGCGCATCAGCGCCTTCGGTTTCAAGAATAAAACGGGATTGGGATCAACAATCGCCGACAACAGCAGACCATAAGCGTCCAGTGGAGTCGAAGGCATAACCACCTTCCAGCCCGCCAATCGAGACGCCCACGAGTCGAACGAGTGCGAGTGATAAATACTTCCGCGAATGCCCGCACCCACCGGAGTCATCACCACCATCGGCAGACTGCATTGACCATTGGTGGCCCAGTAAGTGTTGCCCGCCAATTTCAACTGATCCATCGTATTAAAAATGTAATCCGCAAATTGAATTTCCGCCACACACCGGTCACCCGCCATCGCAATTCCCATGGCCATACCAATGATTCCCCGCTCGTCGAGCGGAGTATTCCATGAACAATCCACACCTTGTGTCGCCGTAAACACGCCCCCGAGAGGCGCGCCCACATCTTGACCAAACACATCTTTCAAACCCAGGTTCGTCTCCCCATAGTGGAGCGCCATGCGAATGGCTTGAGCCATCGTTGCCATTAGAACTTTCTCCAATCCGCATTTTCATTGTTGAAGTAGATGTGATCCCAGACGCTCTCGGCCGTGGGAGCCGGCTCAGTGCGAACAGCATTGGCGCAAGCCACAGCTTCTTCTTCATACTTCGTCCAAATTTCGCGAGCCGACGTCTCGGTCAAATGACCGGCCGTCACCATCGCTTTTTCAAAATCTTTCAGGCAATCGATCTCGCCAGGCACAAAGTTGGCGCCCGTTCCAGAGGAGTGGCCGTACAGCCGTGACACCTGAGCCTCAATAAAGCTCGGTTTGCCGGTCTTTCGGATATAAGCCATTTCTTCCTGAAGGGCTAAGTAACTTTCAACTGGATCATTGCCGTTGATCACCCGAGAGCGGATCCCAAAGGCCTTCGCACGATCTGCAATCTGCGATTCACCATGTTGTCCGTCATAGCAGGTTGAAATTCCCCAAAGATTGTTTTGAACCGTAATTAACAATGGAAGTTCTTGACCCTTGCGAGACGCCCAAACCAAGCACGACGCAAAGTCCCCCTCGGCCGTTCCAGCATCTCCACCTGACACGATGCTGATGCCTCCCTGTCCCGCGCGCTTTTGTGCATGAGCCGTACCGCACGCCACAGGATATTGAATTTCAATGGGCGAAGTCACAGGCGCGACATTCCATTTCGGAAAGCAATAATGACCAGAAAAGTTACGGCCCCCCGTGGAAGGATCCGTCGCGCGATTCATCATCAAACGAATCGCATCACTCATTTCCAAACCCATCGCTACCAACGTGGGTGTGCAGCGATAATGCAAATGAAGGAAGTCATAAGCCAGGCCCTGACCTTTTTTCGCTAGAAGCCCCATGGGCACAGCCCATGCCTCCTCGCCAGGTCCACCAATCCAAAAGTAGGCTTCTCCCGCACGAAAGATTTTGATCAAGCGCTCTTCCAAAACTCGAGATTTCACCATGCAGTCGTGCATTTGCAAAAGAAGAGCTTTGTCGAGTCCACCAAATGAATTGATAACTGAACTCGATTTCGCATTCGGTTTTGAAATGGATTTCGGATTCGGCATGGAATTCGCCTTTAAATTCGGTTTCGAGTTCGTAGAGGCCCTGGCCGAGGAAGACTTGTTCGACTTTGTGGGACCGTTTTTTGAGGCTGGATTCGACAGAATGCGATTTGACATGAATTAACCCCCCTTTGTGTCTATCGAGGGGGGTCCTTAAAATCAATTGCCGACTGTCTGAGTCGGGATCTGAAGACCCACAAGATCCGCAGCAATGTTTGCGGCTTCAGCAATTTCTGGGCGCTTCAAGTACTCTTGGTTCTTTTGGTCGCGACTGGCTGTGCGTTTTTCCTTTTGCTTCTTGTCCTTCTCGTTTTTGTCTTTCAGGACTTCGGCCACTTTGATCACTTTGCCTCGAGCTTCGGCTTTCTTCGCCTCGTCCAAAATCTTTTTGAATTCGGCATTCTTGTCGACGCGCAATTTAGATTTTTCCAGCAGAGCCTTGACCCATTCAGGGCGAATGGGTTGCCAAGCGCCTTCGCCCTCTTTCACGGAAGCTTCAGCCGAAAGAAACGGAGGAATTTTTGTTGGCGGAAGCGAGTAGTCCAAAGCCTTTTCACCCATGTCGTCCGTATTGAAGGGACCCGGCAGCGGAATGTCGCCTTCGACTCCGCGGTGCTGAGTTGAGTTGCCGCCGGGAATATAGAACATTCCGACGGTGACTTTCAAAGCTCCCAGCGCGTTTGAAATGGGTGACACGCCTTGAACACTTTGAACGCTTCCTTTGCCAAAAGTGTGATCGCCACCAACTATGACGGCCCGTTTGTAATCCTGCAGAGTCCCCGCGACAATTTCAGATGCACTCGCGCTGATTCGGCTGGTGAGAACCACCATTGGACCCGCGTAATCAACCTGAGAATCTGTATCTGCCAAAACAATTTCACGAGAATTGCCCTTGGCCGACTGTTTCACTACATTTCCAGTTTTGAAAAAGAGGCCTGCAATTTTAACTGCGTCGTCCAAGCTGCCGCCACCGTTGGTGCTCAAATCCAAAACCAGTGCGTCGACTTTTTTTGTTTTAGCCTCTTTTAAAATATTTTTTAAATCGGTGGCAGAACTTCGACCGCCTCGCTTTGAATCAGCATAGAACGACGGAAAGTTGATCACCCCAATTTTAGCCTTCTTCGGTCCCACATCACGGTCCATATAGAGTATCGACGCAGCTTCGTCTTCTAAGTTCACGATGTCTCGGGTCAACGCCACTTCGAAGCGCTCTTTTTTATCGCCCTTCATGCGCATAATCGACAACTTCACTTTCGTGCCTTTCGGGCCGCGAATTTTTTTGACAACGTCTTTCAAATCCATATCCACTACGTTTTCAAAAGCGCCTTTTTCTTGAGAAACAGCCACGATTTTATCTTGCGGTTCAATTTTGCCTGACTTTGCCGCTGCTCCACCGGGAACTAAACTGTCAACCACCGTGAAACCATCTTGAGACGAAAGTGTCGCACCAATTCCTTGCAAAGAGAGGCGCATCTGAATTTCAAAATCCTCCAGCTGATCTTTTGAAAAATAGCTAGAGTGAGGATCTAAGGCCCGCGCGAAGGTGTCGAGGTAGTTAACAATGAGATCTTCTTCGGAAGTCTCTTTGATCTTTTTGACCGAACGTTCGTAATTTTTAATGACGTTTGCTTTCGCCTCATCCCGCTTTGTATCTGTGGCCAGATAGTTGGCAATTTGAAAGTGAATGTACTTTTTCAAGTATTCATTCGACTCTTCAACTGTTTTTGGATACGGCTTTTTTTCTGGGTCAAAAAGAAATTCGGCTTTATCGTCGAATTGATAATCTTTGCCTAGAAAGGTCTTCACAAACGTCAATTTCTCCTCAACCCGCTTGTTAAGAATGGCCTGAGCTTCACTCATGAATTTGCAATCGCCTTTGTCTGTCTTTTGAAACAGATTGGCCAATTTAGCTTTCAATTCAGTGACGTCAGATTCGATCATATAAATTTTGGTGGGATCCAGTCGTTTCAAATACTGATCGATGACTTTGTTTTGCAAATCTGTATCTTTTTTTGAGTACTTGATGTGCGAAATCAAAAACAAAGTTTCGATGTCAGGGACCACTTTGCAGTCCATGACCTGATTCTTCGACATGTTCGCCGTCAGATCAAAAAGCTTCTGCGCGTGGACTTGCCCACTCAATCCGAGGGCTACCGCCATGCTCAGGCCACAAGTCAAAATGCGCGAATGAGTCCATTTCACTGCTGTCATATCAAAAGTTCCTTCCGGCTGATGACACCGTCTACATGTCTGCAAGATCACTCGAAATTGCATCGTTAAACCACGATCCAATTTACCAAACTCTTTTCGGAAGTAGCAGTGAATTTTTACACAAACAGACGGCCCACATGGTGAAAACTCCATGCAATTGAGACCAAAGGCCTGCCGAAGACTCTTCGCACTCAGGTCTTTGGGCGGAGCTCGTCACCATATTTTTTCAAAATAATCACTAATCTAAATAAAAAAACCCCTGACTGCCGAACTCATTTCAGAGATGGCTTCCAGGGGCTTTGATGAAGCGGATCGGCCGCTTTTTAGAATGAAAATCTTTGATTAATTTCGTTGCTCGATCACTTCATCAATCCTCGGCTCTCGCAAAAAACAGCCGATTTTGCCAATATCTTCTGGCAACACAGCTGCTGTTTTCTCAAAATCTGTAACTGTGTAGTGATCTAGCACCCGCGAAAAGCGAGCTGAGTAACCCGATGGACTTAAATATTTCACCAGCGCATTTTGCAACCGATTCTCCGAAGGTTTGCAGGCCACAACAGCTCCATCGCGCATTAAGACCTCTTCGACACTATTTTTACCTTCACGGAACAGGAAGTTTTTCAATTCTTCGTTGATCGCATTCAAGTCTGTTGCATCCACAACTTCTTTAGTATCGACTGAATTGCCACCTAAACTCGCAGTCAACTGCACCTTGTCTCCAACCAGCTGCGCCTTTAGCTTGTACTCTTGCGAATAGTGACTGACGACACTGTCAATGGCCGTTTTCGCCTTAGAGTTTCCAAACACTTCAGCGATTTGCGCCTGACGCTTGAGAAGTTTGACCAATGCGGTATTTCTCATGAACTCTGGCCAGTTCGTTTGTTCGATGGCCCAACGAATGTCCTCAGGAGTCACATCAAGAATATTTTTGGCCATCCACGCAAGATCGGCGTAAGTCATTTTTTTCCAAGCTTCAGGTAAATAAATGATCGGCTCAGTAAAACGACGATAGTCTTTGCCATTGAATGTGTAGGGCTCCGAAATAAATTTGTCGGACAAACTATTGAACTGTCCCGCGGAAGTCATTGATCCCATAGACATACCCAGATCATGTTGGGCTTCAACGTAGGTGTATCCTTTTGAGTTCTTACCATCTCGGATCAAATATCCTTTCGCGTTGTCGTCTTTCACGTCGTGATTGGCAATCCACATGTTGAAAAGTGCGCTGCCTTTCAGAACACGATCCTCTTCAGCATCTTGGTTGTTTAGCGCGATCGGACCACCACGGATCAAACCATCACCTTGAAACTCAACCATGCTTTCGCGAAACATGACAAAATGATATGTTTCCAAGCCATTGACCTTATTATCTCCCAATGCTTCTTTTACGTTTTTCAAAACTTCATCGAAATCACCCAGTTGGCCGCCGCCCAACAGATAGGGCGCCAACTTCAGCTTGTAAGGTGAATTTTGTAAGCACGTTGCGAGGGTCTGATAATTCGTCACGACCACGTCCTGACCGTTTGACTTACAAGCTGTCTCCGGCGTTGTATTTTTCGGATCGAAAATCAAAATCGTGCCTTTTTCGCGAGAAAAACCCGGGCCAAATGTGTAAACCAGATCTTGAAATCTACCACCGGCGGCCATGTAAATGCGATTGGCAATGACTTCGGTTTGCATCTCGTCACCCCACTTCAATTTCCACGACAGACCATACTGATCTTTCACATCAATTTTGGCAGAGGTTGAGGTGTCTTTCGTTTTGTCATAGATCATCACGCGCATCGCTTTTTTCAAGCTAAACTTTTTAAGTTTCTCGTCGCTGTTTTGGACCATGGATTCAATATCTTTTTCTAATGTGGACCAATGAGCCTTCGCATCCTTGCCGCGCGCTTTGATCTCTTCACGAGTCAACCAACCAGGATTGTCTTTTGAGATGTCGAGTTTGCCGAGCTCAGAAGTGGCCTTTGGAGAAATATCAAACTGCAAACCAGTGAGGATCTGCTCTTTTTGATGATCAAAACCCTTCTTCACACCTTCTGATGTCGCAGCAATAAATTTCTTTGCGGCTTCTTCCGGCATCGCTAGAGCCTTTTTCTCCATATTTGCTTTTGTTTTTGCAAGAAAAAGGGCTGAATCTTGTTCGAACTTAACTCTTTGCTCTTCAGAAGGCACGGGACTAATCACGGGTACAAATGTATTGGCGATTTGCGTTCCCATTCCCACAGTATCGAGCATCTTTCCCTGTCCGTTGCCGATGGGAATCGGAATTCCCTGAGGCCATGGACTGGTGCCGGGAAATAGCTTCTCCATTCGCAAAGGCATCTGTGCCGCAACCGAATAAATGATTCGCCGAGCGGTCGTCAAAGCCCGCGACAAACTTTCAATGGAATCAGATGAATCGGATTTCTTTGTATCTTCCAAAAGCTCCAGCGCCGTATTCAGAAATTCGACATTGTCTTCCAAGTCGCTCATTTTCAATTTCATTTCTGCGAGAGAAGTAATTTGCCCCGCCAACGCCGGGTCATCTTTTTGAACGTCATCTTTGACTGCATCATAAATTTTTTCAAATTTCGGTTTTTCGCCAGAAGCAGAAGCTTTTGCGACCTGCCGGTGAGCCACGATTTCTTTCTTGAGCCATTTTTTTGCATTATCAATGGCCTTTTGGACTGATTTCCTCGAGGACGGATCAGGAGGGCGCAACCCTAAAGTCTTAAACATGACCGAGTCCGAAGATAGCAAGACAGCTGGATAATTTTTAGGCACTGTACCAACGATCGTTAGATCGCCGGCCAAGGTCGCTGACCCCGCAAAAGTTCCTAAAATCACAAGGGGAAGCCCCAAAATCGATTTGCGCATAAATACCTTTCCTCACAAAAGTGTGTCGATGATGATTTCCGTTCGATTTTGAGTAATGCAAAAGAATGGCCGCCCAAACGATCGTGCGAGACCCTATTCTCAACCTAAGGTACCCCCTTTCTAAAGCCGGCCTCACCGACTTATTTCTGCGAATCCACCAGCAGAGGTTCCCCTCGCCATTGGCAAGTCTCCGCTTCACAATAAAACGTTCTCCCCCTTGATCTCCGAAACGGCTCAATGTGCAGCGAAAATTATTATCAATGTAAAATAGTCTTAGTTGTTGCTCCTCATCTTTCGTAAGGAGACCTCATGAACACAAATTTTAGCAAAATTATTTTAGGAACCTTCGTCGCCATTTCCTCGGCCCTCATATTTCCTTCACAGGCATCAGCCGACACTTACTGCGACTTGTTTCCGACAAGTCTAGAATGAGAGCCACTAAAACCCTTGTCGATTTCTGGTCTAGATCGAGTCGATGTGAATGAGGGCGGCAATAAAAGATTCTCCGTCTCAATATCTGGTGGCAACGGCATCGTAAGTTTAGAGTGGGACCTGGATCGAGATCTCAGAGATCAGATCAAAATTCGCGACTCACAAGCCGAAATCACAGATGCTATCAAACGAAATGACAAACAAAGAATCACCGTGACAGCCCGCGATCAGCGAGGTCAATATGCCACTGTCACCTTCAAGGTCGAAGTCAACTTGAGTGAACTCGCAAGTCCATCTGTCTTCAATTATATCGAATACAATATCCATGACCTCTTTATTTTCATCGTAACTTCCTAGAATGCAAATTTCAAAGTCGGAAATTGAGTTATAATAGTTATGTATACTATTTAAATATCTATAAGCATGTAGAAAGCCACAGACGAGTAT
>CALCCV010000397.1 GCA_937900305.1 uncultured Pseudobdellovibrionaceae bacterium
AATAAGCCAAAATTCGATATTGGTCGGATGTTGATTCTTGCCTTCAACGACTTGATGAGAAAGATCCGCACGCCCAAATTTTTTAAAAGCGAACGCCTTGTTCGATGACGATTCATTTTACTCCCGATAAAGTTGATCTCTATGTCATAATCACTAAGGCGAGGTCAGCGTGTACAGATTTAATAATTTGATCCTACTCACAATGTGTCTATCCGCCTGCGCTGGTTCCAGCTCGAAGCCTTTACCAAGTCGAGACCCTGCCAGAGCTGTGGAGCGCAGTGAATATCAAGTTTATGTAGCCGAAAGGATTCAATATGCTGCCGATGGAGATGGCTTTCATTTCGAATACTGCGTGAACGAAATCTGCGGTCAAATAGGAACTAAAAAAATTTATACGCCCGCCGAAGTAGAGGTTCTAAAAAGCCAACTCAAAGCCACTTCCTACAGTATTTTGCGTGAGCTGGGTCAGGTTATCAATACCACCCTGCCCAAAAGCGGCTCGCTCACCCACTTTTTCTTAGGACGGGTGCTAAATGCTCAAGCTCCTCTTGTCGCCATCTGCTATTCTCGCGGCCTCTACGAAGAGATCAATTCCAAAAAAGAAACTTCAAACTCGCAAAAGTATCAATTCCTCAACTCCGAAGAACGCTGCGGAGGCATTCGCGAGGACAATCCAAAAAACACTTTGAAGTTCTACGCCCAAGAAATCACCAAATTGATCAATCGATAGCCCACCGATTGTGAGTACAACACTCAATTTCGGTCCTAAAATCGATTGACCGATACTGCTGGTGCGCTGATGTTACAGCTATTGGCCACGTTCGTTCCCGGATAGGATCTGATCATCAAGGTGCAAGGCGCGCTCGAGCAAGTGAAAGTGCTAAGCCCGGCCGTGATCTGTGCTTGAGTGCTGGCAGTAGAATAAGTTCCGGCGGTAGCGGTTACCCAAGCGCTTCCATTATAATATTGATAAGTTGAACCACCATCTTTTGAGAGCTGGTATTTTACAGGATAGCTTGCATCTGAGGCGCACGCTCCCGAAACCGTAAAACTCAAAGACGAGATCGTGGTGTAAAATGAAGTGCCCGTTGCCGATGTGATATAAGGTGCGGGACTTAGCTCTGCCGTTGGCGTCACTGACGTGATATCCGGCATACAAGGAGTGGCTGCGCTTGAACCATCCAAGCAAAGATTGTTCACATCATCTGATTCCATAAGTGCTCGGTATTGAAAATATCTTGCAGGTGTCGGCGTAAATGTCCAACCCGACACTGCCGCAATCCATTTGCTAAAATCTAAAAGCGGTGCGGTCAGGTTGATCACACCTGAACCCTCTCCTGTTGAAGCGACAGCCGCCATATTGTGGAGCTCAGAGAACCATGTGGATGCTGTTTTATCGGGGCCCACCCAATCGGCATCCGTTTTATCCGAGCAGTCAGATTGAGTGCAGGTACGGAACTGGAGTTTGTTACGGTTCGCGCCTCGGCGGTAGAGTTGCAGGACTTCGTTGGCGGTGGAGCTACTGCCATCAGTAAGAACCCGATGCCAATAAGCAAGCTCGTCCATTTCAATTGTCATCGATGAAGAGTTTATATCCATTCGCATGGGCCCGTATAGGCCTGTGCCTTTGACAAAGGTTGAATTAGTCTTATTTAGAGCTCCATCAATATATAATTTGCAAGTTGTGGAATCATCTAAAGAGACAATGATGTGATGCCAATATCCGTCGAAAACTGACTTGGTCGACATGCATCCGGTTTGATTAGATCCACCACCAGTATCTAATCTCAGATAGATACTTCCGTTGCCTGAGGCTGCCTTTTGAATCATAAACCCTGGCGCGGAGGCTCCATTAATTCGATAGACTATGGTGGAATAATTTGAATTGATGTCAGTTGATCTCATCCAGAATGAATAGGTAAATGTGTTTGAAAGGTCAGGAAGATCAGTCGAAGCGATATTGAAAATTGTTGGACCAATAATCCCTCTGCCCAGCGGACTAGAAACAAATGCCTGACTTCCTGCAGTGCTTCTACGGCCGTGGTGACCACCGCCTGAAGAGTCTTTTAGCTCGTAGGAGGCTCCCGAGTAAGCACTCTCATCAAAGTGCCAAAGGCCAACTAGGTTGCTACTGAGATTTGTAGAAATCCCCGAGTACTCTGCTGAAGTCTCGCTATCGGGTGTGGCATCGGCGTTCGTGTCGCCGGGGAGTTCTTTGAGAAAAGGTAAAGAGGAGGTCCAACTATTGCTGCGGTAGCTTGCAGATACTGGAAGGGCTACAATCGATGAATTGTAAACAGCACCGAAGGCGCTAATTTGTTTTTCGTAAATTTGCGCTAGTTCGGCTGAACTTAAAGCCGTATTCCAGATTGCGAAGTCGTCAAGTTTTCCGGCGAAGTGTCCACCGGAGACTCCGGCAGCAGAGTTGAGCGTGCCGATACGTGCTGGAGTGGAATCAGCACTCGCGATCGTTCCCACAGAGGTAGGGGCACTTGCGTTTAAATCACAATAGACTATCATCTTCCTCGATGAAGCAGAATAGCTCACCGCTGCTCGATGCCACTTTCCGTCGTCGACAGAACACGGAACTTTTAGCGTGTTCAATGGACTTGCTGTAAAGGCCTGGACATTTCGACTGCCATCACCGGCAATGCCGAGAGCAATTTTACTAGAACCTACACCTCTGTAGAAGGTAAAAAATCGACCTCCTTGATTGGGATCTGTGGTCGTATAGAGGCTGGTATTATTAAACCAAATATTCATGGTAAAGGAAGTATCACCATTCAGTAAGGAGCTAGAGCTTGGCAAAGTCACTTCGTCGTCGGATCCATCTAGTTGTGCCGCGTAAGAGCCAAGTTTTGCCGAAGTGGTTTGGGTCACTCCACCGACGGCCGTTCCCGCATAAGATCCTATAGAGTCGATCCAATCTCCATTCATCCTCCAGTAGCCAACGAGGTTGTTCCACTGCGGAGTCCATGTGGAGTCGAGTTCGGATTGAGCTGACGTCGGGTTTTGCTTCGAATAAATATAGCTCGCATCAGCACTCGATAAGCTCGTGTTCCAAATTGCAATATCGTCAATATTACCGACAAATGGACTCAATGGATTTGTCGGAACATTTCTTGAGCCAAGCGATAAAGAGTCGGTCGACGCTGGATTGCTATAAGTTGTGAAAGTGGAGTATCCAGTACTTGTAGACACAGACTTTCCATCAATGATGAAGGTAGCGGTATTGCCCGCTTGAGTTGTCGTATTGGTCGTGATAACGGCGACGAAATGATGCCATTTATTATCATTGATTAAGCCAAAACTGCTCGACGAGAATGTGGCCGAAATCCCTGAAGAGTCCTTAAGGGCCACATAAAGGTAACCAATATTTGTATAGATATTCCAACCGTTAAAACCTCCCCCATTGGCTACTATGGATTGTGTGCCGGAACTGCTCGTTTTAAACCATCCCGCCACAGAAAAAGTTGTGTCGGCGAAAGAATACGTCGATAAGGTTGAACTCGTCTTGGCGTAAGTTGTACCGTCAAAGGACGCTGAAGCTGCTCCCATTTTCTTTGTTGTTAAATCAACACCAGCTCCAGCTCCGGCCGCAACGAGGTCGGGACCGACCGTAGCACTAAAATCGCTATTGATTTTCCAATACCCAACAATATTACTCCATTTCGGAGCCCAGCTAGAGTCGAGTTCCTTCGGACTCGGCAACGTCGGGCTCACTGTGAGCTTCCCTGCACTTCCCAAGG
>CALCCV010000398.1 GCA_937900305.1 uncultured Pseudobdellovibrionaceae bacterium
GATGAGCCCATTTATGTTCTGTCAGGTCGCTTTGGTCCGTATGTGCAGCTCGGTGAAGTGAGTGATGAAAATGACAAACCTAAACGTGTTTCGTTGCCGCAAGGTATGGATCCTACAAAAGTGAGTCTGCCGGAAGCCTTGAATCTATTGAGTCTGCCAAAACTTTTAGGGCAAGATCCGACGTCGGGGGAAGAGATCAAAGTGGGCCTGGGACGTTTTGGTCCTTTCGTAGTCAAAGTGAAGGACTATCGATCAATCCCCAAGGGTGAAAGTCTGTTTGAAATGACTTTTGAACGTGCACTGGAGCTGTTGAGCCAGCCAAAACGTGGGCGTGGCGCGGCGGTGACACCGATCAAAGATTTAGGCCCACATCCTGAAACCAAAGAAGCGATTCAGCTGTTTGATGGTCGCTATGGCCCTTACGTAAAGGTGGGTAAAACAAACGCGTCGTTACTGGAAGGTGATTCGAAAGACACGCTGACCCTGGCTAGAGCGGTAGAGCTGCTGGCCCCTAAGCTCGCAGAAGCTGCCAAAAAGAGCGGTGGGCGCAAGGCCAAATCAGCAACCGCGAAAAAAGTGAAAATCAAAACAAGTGCTGAAGCCGATGAGTCTGATTCAAGCACTGCCAAATCCAAAAAAGCTCCCAGCAAAAAATCGCCATCGAAAAAGGCGAGCTCGGGGAAGGTCACTCCCCTCAAAGGGATGGCCGCCGTGAATGCTGAAAAAGCCAAGGCGAAAGCGAAAGCGGCGGAAAGTTCGCCCAAAGGGGCAGCTCCCGTCGTTTTACGGCGCAAGCCCTAGCTTTTTTAGAGCTTTGTAATTTTTTTCCAACCGTTCAATGTTTGTGGGGGATATCTTCCTTCGATCGTTTAAAAATCGAAGTGATTTCAAGCCGAGAATGGGGGCCTGCCGATTGCATTCAGTGAGGGAATCCCCTTTCCCCCTGAACGGAGTTGTTGTGTTTACTTTTCAATGTTTTTTGAGTTTCCGAAAATATGTGGCGCCTGCGCTCCTCGGTTTTTGCGTCCTGGCTAGCTTCCAGACGGCCTTGGCAGCTCCTGCGGGCGGAGAATCGGTTCAAATTTCTGGAGTGCCCGCGACAGCTCAAAAGATCCCGTTGAAAGTTCAGGACGAGGATAGGATGAGCAGCCTCAAATCAGTGGGTGGAGATTTTAGCTACGTGATCACTTTTGGTAAGCTGACTCAGCAACAATTTGCTTCCCTGGTGGCTTATTTTAAAGTGGGAGACGGTGCTCAGTTAGATCCGCAACGCATTTACAGTCTGGAGGACTTTCTCCCAGCAAAGATGCAAGCATTGGTGTATCGAAGACTTGAAATGAGTTCACGCTCGGTGGAGAGCTTAATGAACGTCGATTTATTTTATAAAAACAATGGCGAAATTGTTTCGGCCGTGAATTGTTGGGGAACGGCTTGGGAGATGGTGCGGGACTCGTCGGCGAAAACTCCTTTTATGACCTTCATGGCCAGTCGGCGATACGTGCAAACTGTTTTGCAAAGCCCAGAGTTTAGCACTGAAGTTTCTGTAGCAGACGGCCACTTTGGCGATATGAGTCTTTTTTTGGCGAAAAATGAATTGGGGACGAAGCTTCAGCACGCGGCGATTTTTGTAGGCTCTGGATTTTATTTCGAGCGCACGGACTCTGGTTCGGAAATGTTTTTTCGAATTGTAAAGTTGGAGGAAATGACCGAGCGGTTAAAGAAGACCTTCGAGAACTATTACAATGATATCGGGGAGCCGCAAAGGATTGAGATTGTGACCGAACTCAGGCGATTTGGCACTAGCGGTGCAAAGCCATTGCCGACTGCCGCGGAACAGTTTTCAGTCAAATCATCTCCTGACAAAACCTATCAAGAGTATGCCGATGCACTTCCCTCTGATATAAATAAGGCCCAAGTCAGTCTCTTTGCCGACGACCGTTTGGGCGGCGGGGACGAGGTGAATGTTGTGGATATGGTGCCTGTCAAAATTCGGATTCATCCCACGCTTCATCGTGGTGAAATTGATCCCTCCGATGCCGGGGCTTCCCGCTTCGTAAAGTCGAATTGAGCGTTGGATGGCTGTCCTTGGCCGCGCCGGTGGCTACTGGCTGGTCGGCCCTATAAACTTTTCTGAGTCTATGGGTCGAAATGGCGCCAGCTGATGACCCGGCTTGGGGCGTCTGGCCGGGTTGTGGTAGATTGTGTATGTCATGAAACATAAAAAATCGGCTGCCAAAAAACCATATCCATTTTCCCAGCTTCAGTTGGGCATTGATCGTGAGATTGAACCCGATCGAAACCTGCATTTGGGTGGCCGCAGTTTTTATTTTTTTGATCTTGATGACAACATTTTGGTACTGCCCACCAAGATGGTGTTGTTTCATAAAGAAAGCCACCACGAAATCTTGATTTCGACGACGGCGTTTGCCCATCAGCAGGCTTTTATTGGTCAACGCGGGTTGTATCGCGATTACGAAATTCGGTTTGAGGACCGCACGGGAAGTTTTCGGTATTTTCGGGATTTGCCGAGTGAAAGTCCATTTTTGCAAGATCTTGAGTCGGCGTTAACGCGCGAAGAGTTTCATTGGCAAGGGCCCTCTTGGAATTGTTTTATGCACGCGACTCTGAATCAGAGGCCCACCGCTCTGATCACCGCACGTGGGCACGAGGCGGAGACGTTCAAAAAAGGTTTTGCCTATTTGGCCGAACAGGACTTATTGCCCTACGAACCCAATTGGTTGGCCATCTATCCGGTGAGCAATAAGGGCATTCAACGAATTCTGACTGGCGAAGAAACAACGAATTTGAGTCCCGCCCAGTTGAAGCGACGAGCTTTGCGGGCGAGCGTTGAAGAGGCCTTTTCTCGATTCGGAAAAAATCCAAACCATCGCTTTGGCATTTCGGATGATGATCCGAAAAATATCGAAAATCTATTGCAGGAATTGCTCTTGCTCAAAATGGAACATCCCAAAAATAGTTTTTTTCTGATCGAAACTCATCACGGCCATTTTGTGAAACGTGAAATTCACCGCGATGAAGTTTCTAAAGCTAAGCCTCTGGCCCACGAACAGATGAGTTTGTTTTAAGCCTAAAAACTAGAAACTGGCGGACTTGTTTGCATCTCCGAATCTGGAATCAAGTTCGGGATGAGGGCCGGAGGAATTGATCTTCAAATGTTTTTAGAAATTGCACAGGCTGCTCTCTATGTCGCGCAGCCTGATTCTCCACCCGAGCGATTTTTTTGCTCAATCTCAT
>CALCCV010000399.1 GCA_937900305.1 uncultured Pseudobdellovibrionaceae bacterium
GGATATTTGCGCACAACGGGAACCTTCTTGATTACAACCCGCCACTCTCGGGCCGGTTTTTACCCGTCGGAAGCACGGATAGCGAAATTGCATTTTGCTGGCTGCTCCAAGAGTTGTCTGAAAAGTTTAAAACTCTACCAAAGTACGAAGATCTTTTTTCGACCCTGCAGGAACTCACCGTAAAGGTTGGAAAATTAGGGGAATTCAACTATCTGCTAGCCAATGGTGAGACGCTGTTTGCACATTGTTCAACCCAATTGAGCTACATCATTCGCCAGGCCCCATTTGCAACGGCAAGTTTAAAAGACCAAGAGATGACTGTCGATTTCAGTGAAGTCACGAACAACGAAGATCGAGTGGCAATCGTAGCCACTCAACCGCTGACCGACAACGAAGCTTGGATACCTATGAAACCAGGTACATTGTGGAGATTTCGAGAAGGCGTTGTCAAACAGACCGCCGAAACCATCGCGGGTGTTAAGAATCCACTCTGCCGCTAGCCCTACTGCCGCCAACATTGGACAAGGACGCTCGCGAATTTACACTGGCCCACAGAAACGTAAATTTCAAAGCTGCTTCGTAGGCCTGATGACGAATGTGAGTGTTGCCAGAGTGACCGCCCTCTAAAGATTCATAGAAAAAATAGTCTTTCCGCAGATGTCTTATGAGTGCCGCCATTTTTCGGGCGTGGCCCGGGTGAACTCGATCGTCAGTGATTGCCGTGGTGATAAGTAGAGGTGGATGATCTTCTTCAGCCTTCACATTGTGAAATGGCGACCAAGATTTCATAAAATTCCAGTCTGATTCGACGTCAGGATCGCCGTACTCCAACATCCAATTTCTGCCGGAAAAAAGATGATGGTATCGGCGCATGTCGAGGAGTGGATTCATGCAAAGAATTCCTGCGAAATACCGCGAAAATTGCGTGTACATGTTTCCGGCTAGAAGACCGCCGTTGCTTCCGCCCGCAAAAACCAACTGGTCTTTTGACGTCACATTCTTTTTGAAAAGATCTTCGCAAACAGCCGCCAGATCCTCGTAACATCGCTGTCGGCCTTCGCGGCGCGCGCTAAAGTGCCAATCTTGGCCGAACTCTCCTCCACCGCGAATATTGGCGACCACAAAGCCGCCACCCTCACCCAACCATAGCTGGTTCAACAACGGTGAATAGTTTGCCAGGCGAGCAATTGCAAATCCGCCATACGCGGTCAAATACACAGGCAACCTCTGGCCTTGATGGTCGCGAGGTCTTATTAAAAAATAATGAATTTCGGTTCCGTCGCTGGATTGACAAAAATGGTCCTCGACATCGTGACTCTGACCCCAGTCATTTTCGATGCTGCGTTGAAGAGACTCCATCTCCCAACCGCTAACGGAAGTCGAGACCTTCACAAGGATGTCTTCAGGTGGAGTCAAAAACGATTGTCGTCGCACAATCACAGCGCCGTCGGCCCTCACTGATTGGATCGAGAAACTGTCCCCATCTTCAACATCTAAAGACTTAATTTGCCAACCCGATGTGGTCTTTTCGGCCCGGAAAGGGCGCCTTCTAAAGTCAGTGAGGTGATGTCCCCAAAAGCCATCGACCCACGAAGCCGTCGATTGCTCTTCGAGGACACTGCCTCGCTCAGCA
>CALCCV010000400.1 GCA_937900305.1 uncultured Pseudobdellovibrionaceae bacterium
GAATGCAGTTTGCCAGTTTTCAAAGATATCGCTAAAGCGCCAAACCTTAGACATGAAAAGAATTAATGCCATCGAGGAAGTGCTCAGCAAGCAGATTGCATTAGATGAAGAAAAATTTAAAGCTAAGCTCCAAGGGAGCAGTCAAGAGACTGAGAAAGAAATCCAAGCAAAAAAATATTTCTTGATAATTGATAATTTTCTAAAAGTTAAAAATGGCATCGAAGGTGCAATTCAAAAACTGACCACTTCTGCCGGCCCTGAATCTGAACTTAAATATTGTGATCTCGGTCGAGCCGAACTTAATGATAACAACTCTGTCAGTCACACTTATCTGAGACTATTGTCCGATTTGGATGAAGCTCTGAATCAGGATAAAGGTGCAGGAAACAGCGTTGAACTGGATAGAATTTACAATAATATAGCACCGGTGATCGCTCCGATTGGAGCTGAGCAATCCACAGAGCAGTGTGTGCAAGCGACCAACTCATGGAAATCAGCGATGCTTACTTCTGTAAAAGATATGCAAGCTTTAATGGAGTCTTATCAGCAAGGACTCAGTGAGCATGCCAAGCACAATGCAGGTATCAGAAAACTTCTAGCAGAAATGAATGGTTTGCGAGAAGGAGAGCAACAGTACGGCTATTTTGACCAAGCAATGGACATTCTTGTCAATCATCGCACTAACCAGTCTTATTCGGGGGAATGGGACGATCCATTTCCAGCGTTTCGCCAGCAGCTTTTCTTTGGCAAGTGGCCAGCGCCTACGGAAACTCCTCAAAAAGCCTTCGGCAATGCAATTGATACGATTGCCAACAAGGCCCTGTCAATTTTTACCTCAGAGCGATTTCAGCAGTATTACAAACTCTTGCCAAGAACTCCGCTTTTTGCATGGTTCAATTATAAGATCTATTCGGATGGTGGCGATGCCATCGAAAAGTTCATGGAATCTGTGATTGGAATTTATCAAGAAAACTGGGCCAACGCCAATCGCCAAGCTTTTTTAAAGAATCCAACAAATGGGCCAATCGTTATCGATCAAAGGGATCCTGGTCAGCCAAATAGATCCTCGGATGGAAAACGTCTTAAGAAAATAACTGGCCCTATCAGTCCTGAACAGCTAGCGAAATTAAAGGATGCTCTACCAACAGAATTGCCTTGGTCTTTTGCTAAAAATGTAACTCCTAAAAAATTTCGCCGGGCCCAGGTCGATAAAAAACTAGCCGTCTCTAACCCTGCCGTTCGAAAAAATGTTTGTCGAAAACTCACTGTAGGTATTCAGCAGTTTATGCAGCTCATGGATGTTTATTCATCAGTGACTTCCATGTGCAATATGTTAGTACCGATTATCAAACCCAACCAAACGCAAGACGAAGCTGTACGCCGCTATTGCCTTGATCAGCCAAATCAAGACGACGGCAGTCCCCGCTACACTTCGATTCTCACAGAGTACAAAAAACCTTTCGTCACGACTTATACGGCTTACGCTAAAATGATGGTTGAAGAAATGAAAAAGCCTGAGCTCAATTGCTTTGAGCTTTTGAGGCAGTAAGTGCAAGCAATGATTGTGACCGAAAACACCTACTCCAAAAATCGACGATGAAGGATGCGGACCAACTCTGGTCCGTCTTCGTCTCGGACCAGCAGGTTCACCGAAAAGCGGCTCGCTCCGAAGCAGACCATGCGGATCGCTTTTTTGTCGATGACTTCAAAGATGTGTTCGAGCAAGAGCGGGATGTTGGTGATTTCGTACCCCACGACGCTGATCAGCGAGAGGCCCTCTTCGAGGCCCACAGACGCGACACTCTTTAGGCTTTCCATAAAATCAATGTTCGATCTGACAGGTTCATCGAGGGTCATGGCCACCGCGATTTGAGATGTCGTGATGGCGTCGACCGAAATTTTGTGTTCGTGAAAAATTCGATAGACGTTAAATAAAAATCCGTGGGCAAATGCCATCTCGGGATTGGTGAGCGTAATCAAGTTTTGTTTTTTCTTGAGGGTGACCGCGCGCACTCGAGGTGAGGTTTCCCCTTTTTTGAGAATGAAGGTTCCGGGTTTTTCGGGTTCAAACGTGGAGGCCACCAAAACCGGAATATTTTTTCGCATGGCTGGCAGCAAGGTGGCCGGGTGCAAAACTTTCGCTCCGAGCGAGGCCATCTCAGAGGTCTCTTCGAAAGACAGCTCTTCGATCACTTTGGCTTGCTGACAGATTCGCGGGTCGGTGGTGGCAACTCCCGGCACATCGGTCCAAATTTCGCAAATGGGAGACGAGATGGCCTCGGCAAAAAGGGCCGCTGAATAATCGCTGCCCCCTCGACCCAGCGTCGTCGTCACGCCCTCTTTCGTCGAGCCAATAAATCCTTGAGTGACGAAGGTGATGTCTGAGGTCAGGTGTGGGATGAGCTTTTCATTTGCCAACTTCGCCGTTGTATTGACGTCGGGAATGGCCCGACCGAATTGAGCATCGGTGCGAATCACATCTCGAGCGTCTAAGAGCTGAGGTTTTAGTCCCTCTTGGCGACAGGCTCCCAGAAAAAGCAGGGAGGACATGCGTTCACCGAGGCTGACCAAATTGTCCATTGCCCGCGCCGAAGTTTCTCGAAGCAAAAAAATTCCTTCGGCCAAAGCTTCGAGTTCAGAAAACATAGCTTCTAATTTTTTTATTTCGTCGGCCGTATTTTGTACGTCGACCGAAATCTCGAGGTGGCGCCTCTTGATATCCATCACCGATTCAAAGGCTTTTTCACGCTGACCGAAACTGGCCAATTGACCGACTTCGATGAGTTTGTTGGTGGTGCCGGCGGTGGCGGAAACGACGACCAACTTTGTCTTCCGCGCTGAACTGACTTTTGCGCTTTGGCGCATGGCTTTGCCATCGGCCATTGAAGTTCCACCAAACTTCGAAACTACACGACTCTCAGACAAATTTTTCGGCACAGTCCAAACGACACTCATGCTCTGTCTCCTTGCGTATCTTTCTGGGTGCTCATGCCCCTGCGACTAGACCTTTAGCTTGAAATCAAAAGGCCCATACAATCACACTATTCATGCGCTCTCAATGCTTGACCCGACATCGTGACGGTTTTGTTTCGACTTCAGAATTTCCTCTGCCATAATGGAACTGCACTATGAATGCATCTTTGAAGACCGCAAAATGGAAATTCTTCGGGCCGACATTGATTTTACTTATGGGAATCATCGCGCTGGCGTTTCCCAGATCTCAAGATGTCTTGCGGGATTTTTTGTTTCGTGAAAAGCGCACAATTTTGGCAAAAACGAAGGCCCTCATCACTCCGGAGGGCCCTGAACTTACAATCATTAAAGTTCGACAAAACGGCCATTTGCTAATTGAAGTTTACGTCGAAACCGACAATGTTGAGCAACTTTCGACCCGTTGGGCATTGCCGCTCAAGATGAAAGAGGGCTACTTCATGTTTCACGAAAGCGCGACCAACTTGGCTCTGGCTGATATTGATCGCGACAACTCACTGGAGATTCTTGTGCCCGCCATCGAACAAAATACTCAGGCCAGGCTGTTAATTTATAAATACAATCCTGCGACGGGAAATTTCACGCCGCTGACCCCTTCTTATTAAGGAATTTACCAACGTGTCACTGTCCGAAAAAACAATGTCTTTGAATGTGGAACTCACCGGTCACTGTTTTGTAAAAACGTCCACCAGCAACTTGCCGCCCATCGTTTTGCTTCATGGATTTCAAGATCGCCCGGTGCTTTTGCACGATCGTCTTTTTGGCGAACTCCGTGTGGATCGAGCGATCTATGTTCCGCAGGGCCCATTCCCAGTTCCGCACGCCAAGGAGGGTGGATTTCGAGAGGCGTATGCTTGGTACTTTGTGGACCCCACAGCCAATCGAGTTTTTATCCCACCTGATACGGCGATTCGCTCGCTAGAGCAAATGTTCACCAACCTGGACCTCCGAACCCCTTCGGTGGTGATTGGATTTTCACAAGGGGGATATCTCGCGCCACTGCTGTCAAAGATATTGCCGATTTCAAATTTGATTCTGTTGGGGGCCGGAGGTCGCAGTGAGTTTTATGACTCCGTCGATCCAAAAACTGAAATTCATTTTGTCCATGGCGAAAAGGACGACGTCGTTGTTCCCGAACGCTCGGCCCAGATTCAAGAAACGCTCAGTCAGCGTGGTTTTTTGGTTTCGCGCACGGTTTTGCCAAACCAGACCCACCGAATGACGACCGCCTTTGGTCGACAAATCTTAAAGATATTGAGTGAAGAATCTTAAATACCAACGATGCACCGTCTGAAAGTCCTGAATGGCCATCAAAAATCCTGCAAACCTAAGCCTCGTGCGCACATAAGCCGATAAATCATCTGAGTGTAAGGCAACTCAGAACGACGGGATGCCTCGTGTTCGCCTGTTCAATCTCAATGGCTCTTTGCTTCGGAGGAACGTCTTTGGAATTTTTGAAAGTCCATTCATGGATGTTGCTGGTCGCCTTCGCGTTGGGGTGCACTATCACTTATTTTATTATGCGTGGACTCATTAACAATGCGAAGGCAAAGTTTTTTTTGCTTCAAGACCAATTTGAAAAAGAAGAACATGACTGGCAAACCAAACTCGATACTGAACACAGCGCCTTTGAAAAGGCCTGTAAGGAACGCGACACTTACTTACGAGAAAAAGAAGATTTAATCAGCGCCCGGGAAGTGCTCTCGGCCGCTGATGCCAATCTTGTACCCGCGGTCGAACTTGACACTCTTCGGACCGAACTCAACCGGGTGAAAGCCGAACGCGAAGATTTTCGTCGCCGCCGTGAGGAGCTCTCGACAGAGCTAGAAAAAGTTCTCTTGCAACTCGAAAATTCGCAGAAGCTGACCGAGAGCGCTGCGCCAACACCTCCCACCGCGGTGACCCCACCAAAACCCACGATGACTCCCGAGATGATTTTACAAGCGCAAAAAGAAAACACCATCCGCGAGCCACAATTTGACTGGCACCGTCTCGAAGCCTCACTGTCGCCCATTGTTGAACGCCTCGCCGAGTTCGATCGAAAAATCACGTCGGTCGAACACAAAACTCATCACTTCGGCGATTTGAATCAGGAACTGGCCAACCTCATCAGCGCCCAAAAACAAGTGCACAGCCCAACGCCAGCTCACCACACCGAAAATCATCAGCCTCAGAGAACAACGACACTCCTGACGGCAGCGCCAATCGCCGCCTCGCGCTGGTTAGAAAAATTTGGCTTGAACCGAGGTAAGGATTTTTTTGAAAAGACGCCCCTGGATGGAGCCTCTAAATATCAAGATATTTTCATCCGCCTGCCCGACGAAAAGAGTTTGTATCTCGATTGTCACACCGTCACCCACGATCAACTCAGCACGGTGATGCAAAAAGAATCTTCGGTCACTCGCGTTTGCGAGATCACCCATCGCTGGATTCAAGATCGCAAGTTAACACTGTCTGGTGGAATCTTGGATGAAGAGGTCGCTAGCTGCGAAATCAAGTTGATTTTGTTACCGAGTGAAGAAACCTACCTCGAAATGGCAGCTCGCTATTCGGACCTCATGGAATCGCCGGAGGGATATAAAATCTATGTGATTTCGCCGATTCATTTGGGATTCGTTTGCAACTTCCTCAGCTTCGTTTCACGACAAATGGAATCTCAACACGACATTGAAAAGATCTTGAAGCTAGGGCGCGACTTGGGTTTGAGAGTTGGCAAAATCATCGAAGCCGTGGACTCTGTCGGCTTGGGTCTGAACCAAACAGTGATGTCGTTCAACGAGTTGATGAGATCGGTAGATTTCCATTTGATTTCAAATTTGCGAAAGATTGAAAAAATGCACACGTTTGACTGGCCTCAAGCGCCTTTGCTCAGCGAAGACGTGCTGGCTTCGCCCGCCAGCTCACGAAATGGCGAGCGCAAACCGGCGTAGCCTAGTTTTTCAAAGTGTAAATATCGGGGAGGTTTCGGCCGACCTCTTCGCTGTCCATCCCGTAGCCAATGAGGTAGCGGTCATCAATCACTTTGCCGATATAATCAGCCCGAATCGGCAGATCTCGGCGAGCGGGTTTGTCTAACAGAGTGACAATCTTTAGTGAAGCCGGATTCGAAGCGAGAATCCGTGACTTCAGAAAACTCAGCTTGCGGCCAGAGTCGATGATTTCTTCGATGATCAACACATGCTTACCGGTCACGCTGATCGAAATATCAGACGTCATTCGAACAGAGCCACCCTTTTCGGTCGACGACATCGACACAAAATCCACCCTCTGGGGCAAGCGAATGCGCCTCATCAAGTCTGCAATAAAATGAATCGAGCCTTTGAGAGGACAGATCATAATCAGCTCTTGACCCTCATAATCGGATTCGATTTTTCTCGCGAGATTGTTAATGAAGCCATCGATATCTTTGCGCGTGAGGAAAGGCAGCATTTCGTTGGTGGGTTGTGACACGTTGATTTCTCCTTAACGAATAAGTCTAAACGATTAGCTTCCTAAATCCAAAGTGGTAACGCCAACCGCCTGGCACATTTTCAATTTTCGCAGAGCATCCGGGTGCGAGGGGTCCCGCAGTAAAACGCTTTCAAACTGTTCGGCAGCTTCGACGATGCGATTGTAATCAAAATAGATCGTACCCAGCTTCACCCGCGCTTGCGTGAACTGAGGGTATTCGGCAATCACACTTTTTAGCGTTTGAATGGATCTATGAAGGTCCCCAACCAACAAAAAGGTCTCAGCCACCCGAACCGAGAGCTCGGATTTGCGAGAGGAGAGATGCAGCGATTTCAACAGCTGATCCAGAGCCTCTTTTGGTTTTTTCGTCTGCAGATAAAGATCCGCCAGCTCTTCATGCTTGAGCGCAATTTTTTCAGTCCAGTAGGGAT
>CALCCV010000401.1 GCA_937900305.1 uncultured Pseudobdellovibrionaceae bacterium
ACAAGTGATCGCCATACTGGAGCTGAAAAAAGTCGGCGAACAATTACATAATACCAGCATGACGGATGCGCTGACAGGGGTGAACAACAGAAGAGCTTTTGACCTCAAGTTTGAAGCTGAATTTGCTCGCTGGCAAAGAACAGGACAATCTTTTGTACTGGCATTGATTGATATTGATCACTTTAAGAGTTTTAACGACAGCTATGGTCATGCCGCAGGAGATGAGGCACTGAGTCAAGTCGCGGCTCTGTTTCAGCGCCATAGCAGGAACTATGACTTTTTCGCCCGTTATGGTGGTGAAGAGTTTGTGCTGATCCTGCCAGGCACAGACACAGCGTCCGCAAATAAAACACTGGAAAAGTTAAGGCTGGTAGTGGCTAACCATGAGTGGTTATTACGACAATTAACGGTCAGCATAGGTTTGGCCAGCGCTGATTTATTTGACGACAAAAAGCAGTTGCTCGAAGTCGCCGATCAGATGTTATACAAAGCTAAAACCCAAGGCCGCAATCAAACCAGTGTGTTCGCCACACTGTAAGAGATCTGTTCATGCTGCGCTGATCTCAAGACCTCATAAAAACTGAGGTCTTGCTTCGGTCGATAAGCTGGTCTGATATTGGCATTATTTATTCCTTTCAAATACATGGGTAATGCGACTTACACAGATTTTTTATGCTCTCTTGGACTCCATGTGAAGGAGATCGTCACATTCTTTACATATAGAAAATAGAGTTCTTTAGCCAGCTGCAATTTCAGATTAACCGATTCGGTAAGCTTTCTGCATTTCCGGAGACAACTTTTTTAGCCAGCTTGAGAGACTGAAGCCTTTTCTATCGGTACTATTTAATTTAGTAAAATACAGATGTTCATCCCAGCGAGGACCGAAATCTACTTCTGCAAGACTTACAAGCTGTTTGTTTCTGCGAAGACGATGCTTTTGATGGTAATCTTCGGCGGGCCAAAAATAACCATTTTGTTCTCCGGCCTCAATCACCTCGGGAGATTTCTCCTTTCCAATCGCTTGAATCAGTTCTTCAGCTACTTGTTTTTGCTCCAGATCAAAAACAAAAAGTATCTGGCGATACTGGCCCTGCTTTCTACCATGAACAGACCATGATTCAAAACTTCCAAGAAGTTCCCTGTAGCTGATTTGGTCTTTATCGTAGATCACTCTGACGACTTCGGCGTGTCCGTTGATGTTGCGGTAACTCGGATCCAGAGTTGATGCTCCAGCGTAGCCAACACGTGTTTGCACTACTCCCTGCGTCCCTCCAAAATTAGAATCCGGTCCCCAAAAGCAACCCATGCCGAAAACCGTTTGACTAAGCTTCCCGATTTTCAATGCTTCTTCGATTGCTTCAGGGGTTGCAAATTCATAGCTTTCAACACCGTCTTCTTTATTCATTTTTAGATCCGACATATTTTTCTCCTAACTTTCAAGAATTGTAGCCACTCCCATTCCTCCCGCCGTGCAAACGACGATAAGGCCACGTTTTCCAGGACCAGCTGAGTGCAGTATCTTTGCTAAAACTCCGACGATCTTAGCGCCAGTAGCCGCAAACGGATGCCCAAGGGCAATGCTACTTCCACGGACATTTAGCTTCGAGCGGTCAATTTTTCCGAGAGGCTCTGATCGTCCCAAACGTGTTTTGCAGTATTCAGCAGACTCCCACGCCTTCATCGTGCAGAGCACTTGTCCAGCGAACGCCTCGTGAATTTCGTAAAAATCAAAATCCTGAAGCTTTAAGCCGTTTCGCTTCAATAATTCACTGACCGCCACAGTTGGAGCCATGAGCAAACCTTCGCCAGCGACGTAATCCACGGCAGAAGTATGAGAATCCACAATCTTGGCCAACAGCGGCCAATTATTCTTTTTAGCCTCTTCTTCGGAAGCCAAAAGAACGGTGGACGAGCCATCCGTGAGTGAACTCGAGTTGCCTGCCGTCAGAGTTCCTTTTTCGGATCGATCAAATGCTGGCTTTAGCTTTGCCAACTTCTCTAAAGTCGTATCGCCACGCATGATTCCATCCGTACTTTTTCCTAAAAATGGAAAAACGAGATCGGCATAAAAGCCGTCTTTGTACGCTTTCGCGGCGTTCAGATGGCTTGCCAGAGCCAGCTCGTCTTGCTCTTGCCGGGAAATTTTCCATTCTTTGACCATCAACTCACAATGTTCACCCATTGACTTCCCTGTTCGCGGTTCAACGACGGCGGGTGGCACGGGTTTTAAATCGCTCGGCCTAAAGCTCAAAAAGATTCTTAGTTTCTCGCCGAGTGTTCTGGCCGAATTCAATGCAACGAGCTTCTGCGAGAACGAACGAGTCACCATAATTGGCAAGTCGCTATTGCTATCCACGCCGCCCGCAATACCGCTCTCGATTTGGTAGCTGGATATTTTGTGTGCGATCTGAATCGTAGTTTCTAAACTGGTACCGCAAGCCCGCTGCACGTTATATGCTGGCGTATTCGGATGTAAGCCAGAAGCCTGAACAACTTCACGCGCAAAGTTCCAGTTGGCCGAACTTTGCATGAGTGCACCCAGAGCCACGTCACCCACGACTTTGCCCTTTAAGTTATATCTTTCGACTAAACTTTTCAGGCTAGCGGTCATAAGCTCTGGCGTGGTGACATCTCGATAGGCAGTCATTGATTTCATAAATGGAATACGGACGCCACCTACGACATAAGTAGTTCTCGTTTTCATAATTTCACCTCCGGCTTTGTGTGCCGTTCAAAAACTTCTCCGACCTTCACGTCGTACGATTCAAAAATGTAGTCTTTGCCAAGCATCTTGGCTTTTTTGTGTTCGGGATGCTTATCCCAAGCATCGAAAGCTTCTCTGGTAAGGAACTCGACAATTAGAACATCTTCACCGTTAGGAGAAGAAAACCGCTCATGGCTTCCGTAACCAGGAATGGCTTCGACAAGCGCGGACATCTCGGCGTATCTTCTTTCAAACTCCCCACCGTGCTCCTTGGCAACACGACTGCGGAAAACTGCTATAATCATTGATCTGACTCCTTACTAAGCTAATTACAATCCTCAAAAAAAAGATCTCGTTATTTCATCGAAGCTTCCAACCACTTGTCGAGATCCTTGAACTTGGGGTTTCTCAGCTTCTTTGTCCCAACCAGTATTGTCGGGAAATTTAACTTTCCAGTAGTATAAAGGGATCGCAGTTCATCAGCTGCCGCGTCGTCTTCGTGAACATCTAAAAAATCAAACTCGATTCCTTTTTCTTTCAAGTACGACTGGTAAATCTTGGTTTTGTGGCAGTCCTTATGACCGAACAGCTTAATCCCCACGACC
Source organism: uncultured Pseudobdellovibrionaceae bacterium (assembly GCA_937900305.1). Taxonomy (GTDB): domain Bacteria; phylum Bdellovibrionota; class Bdellovibrionia; order Bdellovibrionales; family Bdellovibrionaceae; genus CALCCV01. The sequence continues at coordinate 3,310 of CALCCV010000401.1, forward strand.
CCCTCCATTTTCTAAAATTACTCTACAAACTTCAACGACTCCGAGTTGATGCAGAATCGAGCCCCAGAGGGCTCAGGACCATCTGGAAAAACGTGCCCTAAGTGGGCTTCGCACACATTGCATAGCACTTCGATTCTTCGTCCGTAAGTCGTGTCCAGTTCATATTGAATTACGTTGTCGGCGACGGGCTCAGAAAAACTCGGCCAACCTGTTCCCGAATCAAACTTAACGTTCGAATCAAACAGTTCAGTGTCGCAGCCCGCGCAGGCATACCGTCCTGCCTCATAAAATGAACAGAGTTCCCCAGTGTGAGGGCGCTCGGTGCCTTTCTTCCGCATGACATTAAATTGAGCGGGCGTCAGAATTTTTTTCCACTCTTCCTCGCTCTTTTCTACTTTTCTAGGAGGAGCGGGAGTGCCGTTATCGAGATAGTTGTTAATGCTTTCCCAGTTGAACATAAATTTGCTCCTTTATTTTTGGGTTTGTTCTTTAGCTATCAATCCACGCGAAGAAGTCAGTCGCGCTACCAATGAATTTTCCATCCACAAAAACTTGCGGTACAGTTTGGAGATTTGTTCTTTCCTTCAACTCCAGGTAAGTCTTCGGATCGTCGTCTACGCGAATTTGTTTGAAATCGACCTTTTCAGCAGTTAGGTAATTCTTCACGCGTGCGCAAAATGGACAATGGTCTTTCGTATAAATAACAACATTCTTAAGTGCTTTCATTTTTTCCTCGTTCATTTGGTTCATGATTTAGTCTCTCTCAAAATGGCACGTGTACCCGTGGGGATTCTTCTTCAAATAGTTTTGGTGATACTCCTCAGCGTCATAAAACTCTTTTTCCAAGGCTACCGTCGTGACCACGGGATTCTCGAAGCGACCGATCTCATTGACCTCATCAATCACGTTTTCGATAATCGCTTTCTGTGCATCGTCACGATAGAACGCTGCCGAGCGATACGAAGTGCCAACATCATTTCCTTGGCGATTCTTCGTAGTCGGATCATGGATTTTGAAAAAGTAATGTAGAATCTCTTCGAGAGATATTTCGTCTTGGTCGTATTCCACGCGAACCGCTTCGGCGTGCCCCGTTTTCCCTGTTATAATATCGGCGTAGGTAGGATCATCAAAATCTCCGCCAGAGTAGCCCACCTTCGTTGACGTCACACCGTCCAGACTCCTAAGGAGGTCTTCGAGACCCCAAAAACACCCTCCGGCAACGATCACATAATCTAGTTTCATAAAGCCTCCTTAGTTTTCATCCACTTACTGATTAGACTGACTTTACAGCATGTAAAATAGATATAATATGTTCAATAGTTCGTATAACATGACCTATTGGACAGTTTACGTAGGAGCTATATATGGATGTTCTCAGTGAAATTTTAGATAAGGTAGAGCTTACTAGCAGCTACTGGTATAGAACCTCATTTGCGGGAGACTGGGGCATCAGCCTCCCGCAGGAAGAGAATCTAGCGAGATTTCACATCGTGACTCATGGCGAGTTTTGGTATGAGGTGCCAAAACTTAAACTTAAAGCATTGGCGGAGCAGGGCGATATTTTGATCTTTTTCAAAGGGATGGAGCACACCATGGCCAGTGCACCAAAAATCAAGGCCGAGCCTGCGGTCGAATTTAGAGCTAAAGCCAACCTCACCGAAGCTCAAGTTTTGGAATACGGTGATCAGAGCAAGCTCAAAGCCAACGTCGTTTGCGGACATTTTTGTTTTAATGGCGGACCCGATCATCCATTCTTAAATTCGCTGCCAAATGTCGTGCATATCAAGAGTGCTGATAACTCCCACTCGCCTTGGCTTGCCATGCTTTTAAGTATTATAGAGCAGGAAGCAAAATCAGGGCTTCCTGGAAGCAACACGTTAGTCAGAAAGCTGACCGAAATTATCTTCGTGCAAGCGTTAAGAATCCACATGTACAAATCCAATAAAAATGCTGGATTCTTCAAACTGATCGAAAATCCGCAACTCAGCAAAACCTTGGAAGCTATTCATCATAGTCTCGATAAAAAATGGGGTCTTGACGATCTCGCCGGGATTGCGGGGATGTCGCGTACGAACTACAGCGTCAAATTTAAGGAGCTGTCAGGCATGACACCTCTTGATTATTTAACCTATTGTCGGCTTGAAAAAGCAAAGCAGCTGCTTAAAGAATCCGGTAAGTCTGTTCCCGAAGTGAGTGAAGCCATTGGGTATCCGGCACATGAACACTTTCAAAAGTTGTTTAAGAAAAAAATTGGCAAAACTCCTAGCGCGTACAGAAAAGAAAATTCTGAAAAGGTGTAAAAATGAATATCTATAACTCTCCTGTTACCAAAATAGCTTTCTGGGTCATCGTCGTCGGCAGTGTATTCTGTCTTCTTCTCCCTTTATTCTTACCTCTTCTTCCTCTTCACTACTTGAAGGATTATGGCGAAATAGGAGATGCTTTTGGAGGTATTTCGAACCCATTCGTACAGATACTAGGTTCAGTAGTTCTGTTTTTAGCGCTGAAAGCCCAGATTGATGCGAATAGAATCCTTCATCAGCAAATCGAAAAAGAAAACACGAAGGAGCAACTAAGGCACGAGTTAGATCAACTTCACGAACTTTATATGTTCGTCGAAAGAAACATCAAAAATTTTAGTTACGATCAAGAAAAGACCGTTGATGGCAAGACGCAAATGATCCTTCTGTATTCTCGACGTGCGATTAAATGTTTCATTGAGGATCTAGAGAGCTTAGATGTTGATATTCACAAAGATGACGACATTTTAAGGTTCGACGGGGTTAAAGAAATTATGAGCATTTTGAACAGCGTTGACCTATATTTCGACAAAATCAAAGACAGCGAGATTGCACCTTATCATAAGAGTTTTTATAAAACGCTTATGCAGCACGAACTTCTCTTCAGCGTTTTTCCTTATCAAGATCTCGACAATCAAGCGTACCTAAAACAAGAGCATTGCCCAGAGTGTGGTGAATATCATGCAAATTATCCGCCACTGATTTATGACCGGTTACAGAAAATTAAAAAAAGTTTCTCCTGATGTATTATGGATATTTATTCGGTATCGGTCCTACCAAAAAGCTATTTGTAGTATCTCGAGTACGTGCTGTGGTGTAGTAATTCCAATCTTAGAAAACTCAAAGCTTATTCTGAAACTATCGGAATTGTCGGTTGGGTGAGACTTAGTCGCCCCGTAAAGCCTTATCGGGGCGGCAAAGATAACTTTTTATATCACTGCTATTGATGACGTCCTTTGTTTACTAAAGTTGTAAGCCCTTATTCTTTGTTTTAGACCTTCAACCACTCCGGGCTTGTCACTAGGAGAGTCCCCTTGGCTAACCTTAGCCGTCAGATCGTATTCAGCGATTTCTAGCCGGTCCCCCTGAATCATTTTACGCCAACCGTTCCACAACTTAGGGTCAAGCTCTTCGGTACGCCAACCATCGGTCGGTTCGCTCCGACTCGCTAAAGCCAGATCCCTGATTTGGTTCTGGAGCGTTAGATCGTCAATATTGTTCGGCGTCAACTATCTTGGCCGGTTCGCGTCAATTATGATGGCCGGTTAGGT
>CALCCV010000402.1 GCA_937900305.1 uncultured Pseudobdellovibrionaceae bacterium
AGAGCCCCATCGCGGCCATTAGCACGAAACCCATGGTGACCTTCGGGGGATTGAAAAGGGCCGTTGAAAAATCAGACTTTGATAACTTCATCGTGTGCCACTTTAGCACAAGGGCTAGGTGAGATCTCGCAGGCAGATTTAATAAGAAAAGATCTTCTCGGTCGTCTAGATTTTAGTCAGGTTCAACGCTAGAAAATGATGAAAATCAGAGGGCTGTTGGTCTATTTTGTGGTCAGAATTCTAACACATGGCTCGATTGAGAGTTAGGCTGAGAGATGTGGGGAGACTTATGCGGATTCATCTCTGGCTCTTGGCGCTTCTGACCTTAAGTCCTGTGATTGGGCACGCCATCATGACTGAAGTGTCGGTGTCTTTTTCGAGCAAAAAGACCACCTTTAACAAAGACAATTTTTTTGCCTCTCAGTCGCTGACGGGAAGCGTTTCGTTTTATATTTTCGAGCGCACGGCGATTGAGTTGAGTTACACAGATGCGTTGAGCGTTCGTGAAGAAAAAATAGATTTGAATTCTCAGACTGTGGTGCAAACCACGCAAGTCATGGGTTCAGATTTAATCTATGTTTTGGCTGACAAAAAAGATTTCTTTCAACCCTATGTGAAGGGTGGCATTGCAAACATAAAACGCCGCCAAGAAGTTAAAGTGAACAACTTAAACACCTACACCATCGAACCTGAACCTGTCGTTGTGCCGTCGTACGGAGTGGGTCTGAAATTGATGTTCACTGATTCCCTGAGTTTCAAAATTAGTTATGACGCTTGGAAAACTCCGTTAGAAGACGGCGGCAGCACCGACGACGCCAGCATGCGCGCTGGAATTTCATGGATCTTCTAAAATCAAATGAATTGAAAGTCAGCAGATGTGTGCGTGGGCTGGTGGCGGCTGGTTCGATGTGGCTTTTGTGTGGGTGCCAAATGGGTTACATCATCAGCAGCGCTTACAATCAGCTTGATTTGTTGACGTCGGGAGTTTCTCTCGAGACTGCGCTGAAAGATCCGAATCTGACCGAGCGAGAGCGAAGTCAATTGCAATTGACGATGAAGGTGCGCGAGTTTGCGGGCTCACGGCTGCATTTAAATGTGAAAAAAAACTACACAAAATACGTGAAACTCGATCGTGAGTACGTGACTTACGTCGTAAATGCGGCTGAGAAATGGCAACTGAAAGCCTATCTGTGGTCCTTTCCGATCGTTGGGGATGTTCCTTATAAGGGATATTTCAATGAGGCCGACGCCAAAGAAGAAGAAGCGAATTTGAAAAAAAAGGGGTTGGACACATTCTTTCGTGGAGTTTCAGCCTACAGCACGCTCGGGTGGTTCAAAGATCCTTTGCTGTCGTCGATGGTCAAGTATGAACCTCATGATTTGGTGAATACGATCATCCATGAGTCGGTGCATGCCACTTTGTATATTGGTAGTTCGGCCGATTTCAACGAGCGGATGGCCGTCTTTTTGGGCAACAAGGGCATGGAATTGTATTATCGTGAGCTCGAGGGAGCGGATTCAGAAACGCTGAGGGCCGTGAAGGAAGAAGCTCAGGATGAAAAGCTTTTTTCAGAATTTATTTCGGCCGAGTTGAAGCAACTTGAAGCGTGGTACGAGAGCTTGGGTGAGTCGGACCGCCAGGAAGAAAAGCGTCTGGAAAGAATCGCCCAAATTCAGCAAAATTTTCGGGTGACTCTGGTTCCGAAATTGCAAACAAAAAGTTATCTCCGCTTCGGAGAGATTTCGTTAAATAATGCGCGTTTGGTTTTGTATAAAACATATATGGAAGATATTTCCGATTTCGAGGCTCTTTTTCAGAGCGTCGACGGTGATTTTGAAAAGTTCTTGGCTAAGTGCAAGACACTCAAAGATCATGACGATCCTGAAAAGGGTCTAAAAGAACTTGTTTCGCCGTCACGGCGGGACTAACATTTGGCCGATGAAGGCGCTCAATCAAATTGAACTTGAATCGATGGTGGATCACCTGCGGGATGTTTTGCTAAAGGCCCCGCTCCAGGAAGTTCTGGTTTCGGGTGGTTGGGTTCTGTTTCGATTTTATCCCGGAGAGGATTTTTGGGTTTTGATAGATTTGCAGAAACCCGCACCCATACTTTTGCCATTTGAAAAGAAATTTCCGATTGCGATAAAAAAAGAAAAAAAGCCGCTGCAACTTTTTTTGCAAGCCCATTTCATTGGCCAGGGCCTGCAAGATTTGCAAGTGGAAAAAGAGTGGGGACGGGTGATTCGATTTCGTTTTGCCGTCGGGGACATCGAAGTCCGATTGATTCCGCGCCAAACGAATGTGTTGGTGAAGGCCGCGGGAAAAACCATTTCGTGGGATAAAGTTCAGGATTTAAAACAGAGTGGCGTCGACAATTCTGAATTGGAGTGTCGAAGTTTGGCGCAATTGAAATCGGAATGGTTGGCCGAACGTCAAAATGCTGGTGGTGCAGCCAAAACGGATCCTTTGGCCGTTTTTGAGAAGCAAAAAGCAAAAACGCTGGAAAAAAAACGTCGGGCTATTTCTGAAATTGAAAAAATGCTGAGTGAAAATCCGGAAGTTCGTTACCGGAGCTTGGGCGATGAGCTGAAAGCTCTGCAATCGTTAAACGTCAGAGATGATCTAAAACCGCTACTTCATTCAGAAATGAATTTGGCCGAAAATATCAATGCAGCTTTTGCTAAAGCCAAGTCATTGCGGGACAAGCAGGAGGGCACGCTTGCGCGCCTTTCGCTGATTCGCAATGAGCTCGTCGCACTTGAACGTCAAACGTTTGCAGATTCGGTGAAGCAACGAAACCAAAAACCGGCAGCGGGGCCAGCTAAGTTGAAAGCGGGTGAGATCAAGCTGCGCAAGCGAGAACTCGGCGACAGGTTGGTCGCATACATGGGCAAATCGGCCGCCGACAATTTGAGCTTATTGAGAAAGGCGCGAGCGTGGGACTACTGGCTTCATTTAAAAGACTATCCGAGCGCGCATGCGATTTTATTTCGGGAAAAAAATCAGGTTGTCTCACCCGAGTTGTTTCGTCAAGTCGGGTTGTGGATTGTTTCAGAGGGACTTTCGGCTTCGCAGCAGTCAGGTGATTTTGATCTATTGATCTGTGAAAGTCGTTTTGTTCGTCCCATCAAGGGAGACAAGCTGGGTCGAGTGCATTATTCCAACGAAAGAATTCAAAGACTCAGATCCTAAACAGGGAATGTCCGTATAAACGTCCGTATAAATAGACAATGAAGAAATCGTCGAATTTAAAAGGAAGATGCGTGGAGAAATCGCAACTTCCAGTTTGCGTCATGCGCCCGCGCTTGACTGCCCAGCCATAGACCCTATGATTGACGGCAGATTATTGAAATCATTTCCTTTATTCGCCAAGGAGTTTCTGGATGATAGAGGTGAAAAACCTAACGAAAAATTATGGCACTCGCGCGGCCATTCGAAATCTCAATTTCTCTGTTGCTAAGGGAGATGTTGTTGGTTTTCTGGGGCCAAACGGTGCTGGAAAATCCACAACCATGAAAATCATTACGGGCTTCATGGCCCCTTCCAGTGGTCAAGCGCTGGTGGGTGGTCTTGATGTCTTTGAGGATCCAATGGGAGTGAAACGCAAAATTGGCTACCTGCCCGAGACGCCGCCCGTGTACACGGATATGAGAATTAAAAATTATCTCGAGTACGTGGCGCGCCTGAAGGGTGTGAGCCCGTCTGACGTTGATCGCCGGGTGATCTATGCGCTCGACAAAACCAATCTCACGGACTCTCGGAATCGTTTGATTCA